>JBDRFR010000114.1:0-22967 GCA_043818675.1 Nanobdellota archaeon | reverse complement strand
AGCGGCGCAGTACTGCCAAATTGGGCGACTGAACCAACAGGATACCTGGATGTGGTACCTGAAAATCTAGTATTTTTGCCAGATGAAGAAAGTAAAGATTTAACTGTAACTATGCATAATGACAGGTATGTTCACAAATATGTATATCTATATAAACAAGGAAATTGGGAAAGGTATGAATTAGAAGGACAGACAGTGGGCCAAAGCAGTTATATTGATAATTCTGCGTCCGCAACAATCAGTTTTGATAGAGATGAACTGCCAGCAGAAGATAATTATATAGCAGGATGGGGATGCTCAAAAGTTGGAAATCAATGGAATTGTCACGGTGATAGGTGGCCTTTAAGATCGTTTAATGTGGAATATTCATCATATGTGGATCTGGCGCTTGAGGAGATACAGCTTAGTAAAAGCGATTTATCAATCAGCATCAATGAACCAGGATTAACTGTAATAAATATTTCAGGGAAAAATATCGGAAACATAGAAGCAGACAGTTTTATAATAAATGTCAGTTTTGGAGATAGTACTGTTTATGGAAATCAAGAAGCAGAGATTATTATACAGGGACCTGTTAAACCTGGAGAACGGTTTATTGCGCAGACAACCCATTATCTTAATGTGGGAACACACGTGATAACAGCAGAACTATATTCAGTACAGGATGAAAACGAAGATAATAACATTATTACTAAACAATATGTAGTTGAATATGATCTACCAGCTGAACCACCAGCAATCGGAGGAGCGCCTTCTGGATCGCCGGATGTGCCGGAACCTGGATGCTCAGAAACAGACAATCACCAAGATTACTTAACAAAAGGGAATTGTACCGATGATACAGGCACTGTGGAAGATGAATGCAGTACTTTAGGCTTAAGTATATACGAAAAATATTGCACTAATTCGCAAGGTGAATGTGCGTCCAAAACCATGAGTTGTGAAGATTTATTTGGTCCAATGTACAGATGTGTACAAGGTGCTTGCGTAGATACCGGAATAGAAACGGACTGCGTAAGAAAATCGATGCAAGATAATATATTATACGGACAATCACAAAGTTATAAAGACCGATGCAAAAGCAAGCCAAATTATCCATTCGATGGTGCTGAATGCGTCGGATCTGTAAGTTTAGTTGAAATGTGCAATGATATTGACGTTGAAGGACAACCATTAGTATTATGTTTTGAAAGTATCGATATTAATGATGCAAATAATCTGGTTTATTGTCCAAACGGTTGTGCTAACAGGCAATGTATTCCATAAGAGTTTAAAACTCTTTATTTTTAATTTTTTTAGAAGATATAACCATAATTTATTTATAGAACTCCTGTTTTTTTATTAATTATTGAACATTTAGGGGTGGTTGGGCATGAGTACTATAAAATCCATCAAAGCAAGGGAAGTTCTGGATTCCAGGGGAAACCCTACTGTTGAGGTCGATTTGGCAACAGCGAGCGGACTTTTTAGATCAATTGTACCTAGCGGGGCATCAGCAGGCTCTTATGAAGCATTAGAATTACGAGATGGTGATGTATCCAGATATCTTGGCAAAGGAACATTGAAAGCCGTAAATAACGTAAATAAAATAATAGCTCCAGAGATAAATGGAATGGATTGCACTAATCAGGAAGAGATTGACAGAGTTATGCTTGAACTTGATGGCACAGAAAATAAGGATAAATTGGGTGCTAATGCAATTTTGCCAATTTCAATGTCTGCAGCAAAAGCAGCTGCAGCTTCTCTAAATTTGCCATTGTACGCATACATAGGCAGATTATTCGGTGTACGGCCAAATATTATTCCTATACCCATGTGCAATGTCATAAATGGGGGAAAACATGCAGGACAAGAAAATGATATCCAGGAGCATATGATAATGCCTGTTGGCGCAAAAAACTTTACAGAAGGAATAAGAATGGTATCTGAGACATACCATCATCTACGAAAGATATTGAAAGCCAATTTCGGAGCAGGCGCAATATTAGTCGGGGATGAAGGCGGGTTTGCTCCACCACAATTAAAAACAGTCACTGAAAGACTGGATATCATAACTAAAGCTATTAAAAAAGCAGGATATGAAAATGAGATGGTATTTACTTTTGATCCAGCAGCATCTGAATTTTTTTCAGAGGGAGTTTACACTGTTGGAAGCAAAAAAATGAGCGGCGGGGAGATGATTGATTTTTATTCTGATCTGGTGGAAAGGTATCCTGTTGCAAGCATTGAAGACGGACTTGCAGAAGATGACTGGGAATCATGGATTGAAATGACCAAAAAATTAGGCAGCAAAATTCAGATTGTTGGAGATGACCTTTATGTTACAAACCCCAAAAGAATCGAGAAGGGAATTAAACTTAACGCAACAAACTCGGTTTTGATAAAGGTTAACCAGATTGGCACAATAACTGAAACGCTTAAGGCTATCAAAATGACAAAAGACAATAACTGGACTGCAGTTGTGAGCCATCGAAGCGGTGAAACTGAAGATAATTTTATTGCGGATCTTGTTGTGGGAGTTAATGCAGGACAAATAAAAACCGGGGCGCCTGCTCGGTCTGATAGAAATGCTAAGTATAATCAATTGATCAGAATCGAAGAAGAGCTGGACTGCAGTTATCCAGGCAGAAAGTTTAGGTGAAGAAAATGAACTTAGAAGCAAGGCTAGAAAGAATTTCCAATGATGGAATTACTGGTCTCACGGTTGACAAGGTATTAAGTTACGGGAATATTAACTGGGATAACGAAACAATGATGCAAAAGCTGCAAACTGCAGTGCATTCTGATTGGGTAAAAAAGCATTACCATAATATGGTCGACGGCTATCTGGGAAGGTTTGTTAAAAATAGATTGTCTAGGAGTGCAAAGTATGCCATTAATAAAAAACCGGATGCTTACTTATTAATGGATTTACCTGATAATGTTCTGGCGTCAGTTATTAAGCTTGAACTAAAAGATCCAAAAACTAACTTGCACAAACAATATAATATTCTTGCTTACAATAGGGCGCATAAGACAAGAATCGCGTTACATCCAATTGATAGATTTTATGTACCGCTGCATGAGTTTGTGCATCTTGCAGGAGAACATTCTGAAGCTGGGACTGAAGGATTACTAAAAGATGCATTTAATTCTGCAAAAAATTACCTAGGTGGCGGATTAAAAAAACTAGCAAATAATCTGGCACAGTATGCACAGCAAAGGCAGTTAGCACAAGCAACAAAATGAGAAAAGTGCTTTTAATAATCAGGGATGGCTGGGGCCATGGTAAGCATGATAAGGGGAATGCTGTATACCATGCAAAAACACCTAACCATGATTTCTATAAAACTAATTATCCAACAACGATTCTTAAATGCACTGGGAATGATGTGGGAAACCCGAAAGGTGTACAAGGTGGATCAGAAGTTGGCCACCTGACAATCGGTGCTGGAAGGATTGTATGGCAACCTTTTGAGTTGATCAACAGGAAGATAAAATCAGGAGAATTCTTTGAAAACACGGCACTACTTGATGCAATCGAGAATTGCAAAATGAATGATTCTGATTTACATCTGGACGGCCTTTTTTCAGATGAAGGTGTCCATGCAGACTATCATCATTTATTTGCTTTGCTTGAATTGTGTAAAAAGCAGAATTTTTACAGGGTGTTTATCCACTTAACTTTAGATGGAAGGGACATGCCTGAAAAGTCTGCTTTGCCATTACTAAAAAAAGTTGAGAAAAGGATGAATGAGATGGGAGTTGGAAAAATTGCTTCTGTCATTGGAAGATATTATGCAATGGACCGTGACCTAAACTGGGATAGGACAACAAAAGCGTATGACCTGTTGGTTGAGGGCAAGGGCTTTAAGGCAAAGAGCGTTAAAGAAGCGATTGAAAAAGCCTATGAACGAGGGGATAAAACAGACTATTACGTACAGGCAACAGTGATTGTAGGTGATAATAACCTGCCTTTAGCTTTAGTCAAGGATAATGATTCACTTATATGGTACAGCTTTCGTTCTGATCGTGCAAGGCAGATAACAGCAATGATCAATCAACTAGATTATTGTACTGAAAAGCCCAAACATATAGTTAATGTTCACTATGTGTGTTTCTGCAGTTATGAGTCAAGCTGGACATTGCCGGTTGCTTTTCCTCAAGAGCAGGTTAAAAATAATCTCGGGAATGTTATTGCTGCCAATAACTTAAAGCAATTAAGGATTTCTGAAACTGAAAAATATGCTCATGTTACTTTCTTTTTTAATTCACAAATAGAGAATCCAAACAAAGGAGAAAATAGAAGGATGGTGTACTCACCAAAAGTTCTGTCTTATGACTTAAAGCCGGAGATGTCAGCTTATGAAATATGTGATGAGCTAAACAAACATATTGGTAATTATGATTTTATACTGGTCAATTATGTAAATGGAGATTTGGTCGGCCACAGCGGAGTATTTGATGCTGTTGTCAAAGGATGCGAAGTTGTTGATAAATGCGTTGGAAAAACTGTTAAAAAAGCGCTTTCAGAGGATTATACTGTTTTTCTGATAGGCGATCACGGCAATGCAGACCATATGCTATATGACAATGGCGTTGTTGATCCAAGCCATGGGTTTAATCCTGTCTTGTTTACTATTATTAGTAATGATGAGAAACTAAAAAATGCAAAGCTTAGATCAGGAATGGGGCATAAGGATGTTGCACCGACTATTCTTAAAGTGATGGGTTTGGAAAAACCAAAGGAAATGACAGGGGAGAGTTTAATTCTCACATAAGTTATAAAGTATTTCAAAAGCCTTTAACAAATCTTTCTCGTCAACAACAATAATATGCTCATTTGATATTATCAAAGCATCTATTATGCTTATGTGATTTGCTCCAAGCTCTGTTGAGATGGCTGAGAATACTCCGGGTGTTGTTTGCAGGGTGTCTGGATATGTAACTTCAATCAGTCCAATTTTTTTGTTTGATTCTAAGATGCTTTTTTTGTCAAAACTGCTGGAAATTTTATCAAAGCTTCTCTTGTCGACAATTATCTTAAATAGTTTTGCACCTTCAATAACTCGTAGGATTTCGCCAATCTCAAAATTGACACTAGGCAGAATTTTTCCAAGTTTAGATGTTACCTCTTCGTTTTTTTTTAATGATAGTGATGCCATGCTTGTCATGGTTCTGATTTTTGCCTGTTTTAATAAGCTGTATACACCGCTTGAACCTGGTTTTTTCTCAAGATTTATTGGATATCGTCTTACAGCGCTAATAATTGAATCCAGAGAAATGCTAACTTTGTACTTTTCTATCAGATATTTTGCAAGAGACCTGGTATTTATTATGCCTCTTGAGAGATCATTTTTCAGGGATATGTCAGTGTCAATAATCTTCCATACAAATTCTCTGATATTTTCAGGTTTTTTTATCATTTTACAGGTAAAAATGTGTCAAATTTTATAAATCTTTGTTAAATTTGTCAAATTTTGTACTAATTTGAAAAATGTGTCAAATAATTTATAAACAAGCTGCAATTCCGTGAATGGAGGTGATACAGAAATGGTTAATATAAAAGCGTTTAAAGGAATACTTTATAATAAAGAAAAAATAGATGATTTTTCAAAGGTGATAACCCCTCCTTATGATGTAATATCTAAAAAAGAGCAGGAAGAGTTTTATAATGATTCTAAATATAATTTTATCAGAATCCTATTAACAACGAATGGCAGTTTAAAATATGAACAGGCGGCTGAAACATTCAAAGAATGGCAAGAGGAGGGTATTCTTAAACAGGACAAAGAAGACAGTATTTATGTGTACAAACAAGCCTATGGCATCAACGGCGGCAGGGTTGAACGGTTAGGGTTTATCTCTAAATTAGAACTTGAAGAGTGGGGTAAAAGTTTACTGCCGCATGAACTTATAATGGAAGGGCCTATGCAGGACAGATTAAGATTGATGGAAACTATAAAAGCAACAGTAGGCACTATCTTTATATTATATGATGATAAAGAAAAAATTATTGATGATATAATAAAGCAAAAAATTGGCAGATTACAGCCATATATGGATTTTAGGGATAAAAAAGAAGTAAGACACACCTTATACAAAATTAATGATAAAGAATTCATCAAAGTTATTGTAAAAAAGATGGCTAAACATCAGTGTATAATGGCGGACGGGCATCATAGGTACACTACGGCGCTGGAATATAAAAAAATACACCCGGAAATGGAAAAGGCAAAATACTCAACTGCCTGTTTTGTAAATTCTTTTAATGAAGGACTTTTAATTCTTCCGACAAACAGGCTTGTATTTGGCCTCAAAAATTATAAAGCAGAAGAATTTATTGAAAAACTGGGTGAATATTTTGAAGTGGAAAAAATAAACTCCAGAGAAAAAATGATCAATACTGTTGAGTCTACGACAATCATGATAGATAAAACCAAAAACCTCAAAAATAATGTATTTGGATTTTATGATAATGTAAACAATGAAAGTTACATTTTAACACTTAAAAAAAGAAATGTGCTGGATAATTATCTTCCGGACGCAACCGATGTTTATAAAAAGCTCGATGTCAAGATACTGCACATAATAATCCTTGAAAAAATATTGGGAATAACAGAAGAGGAAATTTATAAAGGCGATTATGTGGAGTTTTCAAAAGGCAATGATGATACAGTGGAAAAATTAAAAGATGATAAATACCAATTGGCTTTTTTTATTAACCCGCCGCTTATGAGAGAGGTTTTTTTAACAGCAAGATCTGGTGAGACTATGCCCCAAAAATCGACATGCTTTTATCCTAAGCTATGTTCAGGTCTTGTTATCAGTAAACTTGGGTAAAAAAGGTGGTAAAATGGCAAACAAATTATTTATTCCTGGACCAACAGAAGTAAGAAAAGAAGTGCTGGATGAGCTTTCGCATCCGCAGATAGGACATAGGACAGACGAATTTAGAGAATTGTTTTCATCTCTAAAACCCGGACTTAAAAAATTATTCTCAACTGAGAATGATGTTTTGATATCTACATCATCAGGGTCAGGATTTTGGGAAGCATCAATCAGAAGCTGCGTTGATAAAAAAGTGCTGCATGCAACCAATGGAGCTTTTTCAAGAAAATGGGCAAATCTTTCAGAAAGATGCGGAAAAAGTGTTGGAAAAATGGACTTTGACTGGGGAAAACCGATTGATCCTTTAGAAGTAGACAAGGCTCTTTCAGAAGAGGATTATGAAGCTTTTTGCATGGTACATTGTGAGACATCAACAGGCGTTGTATCAGATTTGTCTAAGATGTCTGAGGTCATGAAAAAACACCCGGATGTTTTATGGTTCATTGATGCAGTATCATCGCTTGCAGGAATGGAGGTCGATGTAGATAAAAATGGAATTGATATTTGTCTTGCATCATCCCAAAAGGCATTGGCTTTGCCCGCCGGTATTGCGGTCGCGTCTATTAGTAAAAGAGCATATGAAAAAGCTGAGACTGTATCAGGGAGAGGATATTATTTTGATATACTTGAACTTAAGAAGATGTATGACAAAGACATGACGCCGTATACACCATCAATTCCACATCTATATGCGCTCCGAAAACAGCTTGAGAGGATTGAAGCTGAAGGGTTGGCTAATAGATATGAAAGATGCAGAAAAATGGCGCAATACGTCAGAGACTGGGCAAAAAAGAATGGTTTTCCGATGTTTTCTTCGGTAGGCTCACAGAGCGATACAATTTCATGCATGGTTAATAATAAGGACGTTGATTTTGCAGAAATTAAAAAAGATATGGCTACTAAAGGATATAGCATTGATTCAGGGTATGGGAAACTAAATAAAGAATTACAGGAGAAAGGAAAGAACCCAACATTTAGGATAGCTCATATGGGTGATTTAACTCTTGATGAGATAAAAGAGATGACAAATGAACTTGAAAAATACTTTTAATGACGATCAGTTATACCATATACCTATTGTGTAAATTGAAGTTTAGATTTTTTTTATTAAAAAAAATATAATTAATATCAATATGGAGGTTTGAAAAAAATGAAAATCTTAATACCTGATAAAGTCAATGAAAATGCAACTAAAATTTTAGAGAAGGAAGGGTTTAGTGTTGTGAATAAGCCAGGGATTACTGCAGAAGAATTAATTTCTGTTTGTTCTGATTGTGATGCAATGATTGTTCGATCCGGCATAAAAATCACAAAAATTATACTGGAAGCTGCAAAAAAACTTAAATTAATTGTCAGGGCAGGTGTGGGAGTTGATAGTATTGATTTAGATTCAGCTAGGGAACTTGGAATAGCTGTTGAGAATACTCCAACTGCAAACATAAATGCTGCTGCAGAACATACAATAACTTTGCTACTTATGTTATCCAAGCATATTATCCATTCACATGTGGAATTGAAGGGAGGCACATGGGATCGGAAAAAGTATAAGGGCACAGAATTAAAAGGAAAAACACTGGGGATAGTCGGCCTTGGAAACGTTGGCAAAAAAGTGTCTTTGGTTGCTAGCGCTCTTGAGATGGATGTTTTAGGGTTTGACCCGTTTATTGATAAAGAAGCTATGAAAGAAATCGGCGCTACAAAAGTTGAACTTGATGAACTTATAAAAAATTCGGACTATATTACTGTTCATGTGCCTTTAAATGATAAGACAAGGGATTTGATCTCAGATAAAGAATTTTCTGAAATGAAAGATGATGTTAAGATTATTAATGTGGCCAGAGGAGGAGTGGTTAGTGAAAAAGCACTTGAAAAAGCAATAGAATCAGGTAAAGTTGGAGCTGCAGCATTGGACGTATATACTCAAGAACCGCCAATTTGCCACTCGCTTATTGCCCATGATAAGGTTATCTGCACACCACATCTTGGAGCATCTACGGTAGAAGCGCAGTTGAATGTAGGTTCAGATGCGGCTGAGCAGATAATTGAAGCTTTAAAGAATGGGAAGTTAATGAATGTTGTTAATAAGGTTGGGAAGTTACGGGAGTGTTGAACTTTTGTATTGTTTCTTTTGTTTTTTTAATTTAAAATGACTTTCAGCAAAACTTTGATAACACTTTTTTGATATCTAATCAGAGCAGTACTTGCATAAAGAATATATTGGTATGTTAAACTGATAGGATTTGCAACATTTGCCTCAATTTCAATTTTCCGGGTTTGCTGAAGACAAACTTTATGTAATCAACCAACTGTTTTTGATCTTCAATCTTTCTAAAATCATCTTAAATATAATCAAAAACTGTGCAAGGCATAATTCCATTAGACATTTGTATCTGAACCGGCAATTAATGTTTTTTTAAAATTTATTGAAATCTCCTTGGCATAGCTGTTATCAGTTAATAGTATTACAGCGCAGCTGAATTCAACTGCATCAATATAAAGCATTATTGATTGAGTTGTATCTGTTGCATCCCTATTTTGGGGGGATAGAACTGAAAAAGCACCTTTTTTTTCCATGACTATTGTTGTCAGGTCATTATCCATAGGGACCATTTATTCTGGTATTAGCCATGCAATAATCCCACATCGACTGTTATTTGCTCTCTTATTATTACATAGAATACTTTATTACCCTAAATCACTGGTGCAATCGTCAGGACAGTTAGGGATTGTTTCGCCATCTTCACAATGACCATTACCGCAGTAGCGCAAAAATTCAGAGAGTGTATTTATAATTCCGCTATAGAGATTATTGTTAATTGGAAAATTTAAGTCTAAGAATTCTTGTTTGAAATCTCTTCCAAAAGAGACACTTAATGATGCAACAATGTATGTGCTCTGTTCCATATCAGAAACACCATCATCCTGAAAATGAAAATGACCAGCAATGTCATTGCTAAAAGCCTTTGCTACCTTTCTAAAATTTTCCCATCCATAATCTTCCCCGTATAAAATCATTTTATAATCAAGAACCTGGCTTGTTTGAACATCATTTATGTCAAAATTCATGCCTTTTTGAATATACTCATTATACATCTCTTCCTGGTAGTCTCTGCCGTTTGTATAATCAAAATTAAGGCTTTCAGTTGTTTCTGGATTGATTTCAAGGCTTTCTTGGTTTTCCGATATATAATTATAAGAATAAAATGCACTTAGAACAGCAAGGCTTTCCTGCAAAAAGGGATAGGGAAAAGCCAACTGACCGTACCAGGCACTTGTTCCACCAAAAAAGTTATGTCCTTGTTCATGAGCCATAACTTCCCACCGCGGATGGTCTTGATTTTGTGAAGGAAAAGCAGAATCGCCAATTTTAATTCCATATGGTGTTGTCATACCATAAACATCAGGTTCGTATTCAATTTTTGCGGATTCATAAGGAGCAATTCCATTATGCAGATCCTTTAAAGAAATATATTGAGCATCAGTAACCTTTACAATCTGTTCTTTAGAAACAATTGATTCATCAAAGAATCTTTTTGGGAAATCATAGAATCCTGTGTAATCACCTTCTATTGTAATATAAGTCAATCTTTGGAGTAACTTTGGATAAACCTCATCAAAATATCTATCATCAATGGTAAACCCCCAAAATCTTAGCTTATCCCGCATATCATATCCTATCGCTACGCTATAGGCTGCTGCAAAATAGGTTTCAACTTTATCCTCATTAAAGTTCAATAAATCCTTATTCTCAAAAAGATTCAGAAATCTCATTATAACATCGTTTCCGTAAGGATTGTTTTCTTCTGTCATACTATAAGAGTATAACTGAAAAAAACTGCAAAAAGCAGATACGCCATCAAAACTTCCGTCTTTATCAAAAATACCGTTAATTTGTCCATTGCTAATCAAGTTTTCAAACTCCTCTAATCGAGATATAGCAAAGTGCATATCACCTTGTAAGAAATTCTGATAATAAGTCCATTCATGACCAGCTCTGCTTATGCCATATTTTTCCGGGTTGTTGTAGATTTCAGAAGCAATGTAAATTACTGGAAGGGAAGCAACACATTCTCCAAAACCCGCATTGTTAATTTTCCCTTCATCAGCAAATAAAAGTTGGCTCATACCTTTACTTCCATCTGCAAAATTATGACCCATCTCATGAATAATAACATTATATTGTGGAGTTCCATCATCGCAATTCATATAACAACATGGGCTGGTTTCAAGGGGATTATTATTTCCACCGCAATGATTAGGTATGTCTAGTAATGCCAAAATTTGCTTATCTCCATTATTTGGTTTTAAGCCTTTATATAATTCACTTTCAATATTATAGGCGATATTCCATATTTGGATAAAATCAGGATATTGCGTTGCCATATAGCTAAAGGAATATTGGCTGTCTTGGGGTTTATAATCTGGGAATATTGCTAATACATTATCATGTGGATCCCCATACAGTTCGCCTGATGCAAGTATTATTGGTTCCGAATCTATATGGCATTTGTTCGAATTAGCAGTTAGGAAAACGTAACCTTCCTTTAGATATTGTGCAATTCCATTTGAGTCAATAGAAATTATTGCAGTAGGATCCCCCGCCTTTGAAACAGGATGCGAAACGTCATAATTAACTTCGTCTGCTGATATTGCTATCTTCTCGCCATTTTGTACTATATAAGGTTTAAGTTGAACTGTAGTGAATTTATCAGGTATGTTGATTAAAGGGGGATTATCTTTAAGAATAGTATTCTCTGATTCAATAATAAGTTCTATATCATAAAGATTTGGCTGTAAAGTGATTTCAGTTAATGATCCCTGATCAGAATATGGAGTACTGCCCGAGGTTTCAAAATATAGATTGAACTGATTTGTGGGTATTTTATTTTGGTAAATATTTAAATAAAATTTATCGTCATTAAAAAATACTGGTAAATTAGGTTCAGTTTTTATGACATTACCCTGTTCATCAAAATAAGTAATTGTTGCCTTTTGATTTACTGATATTTTTAGCTCACCGCCTGCACCACCCCAATGCTGACCGGTGTCTGGATTAAAGTCAGTATCCAAAACAATAAAGAAGAACTGCCCATCATTATTATATGGATTTCCGTTAGCTTCCCAGATAAACTGAACATACTGGCCTATTTGATTGATCTCCAGTTTTTTAATATCAACATATGAAGGAGCCCCATAAGTCCCATCATTAACAGGGTCTTCTATTTCTATTTTATTATAGGATAATGAACATCCACAATCACCCTGACAGTTATCGTCATTTTCTCTTTCCTCACAGATACCATTATTATTACAACTCGTAACTTCAAACTCCCATGATTTATTAAGTTCACCAGAGATTATTGCAATTACATCCCCATTATCATCAGTTAATTCTGAATAAACTCTATATTTGCCTGGTTCATTAATAACCACATTATTCGGATTAAATATCTGGTCTAATTTGATCAGACTGTCAACCGGGACTGTTTTATATTCTTTTATTACACTCTGATAATTTATCCACATTTCATTCTCATACTTTTGTATCGTTATATTCAAGAATCCAGAAATATCTATTGTCCCTGTGTTTACAAGCTTTGATTGCGGCCTAACCGCTTCACACTTATAACAATTGCTGTGGCTTGCATCATAGAAGACTTCGTTCCATTCATCCTCTGAGCCGCTCCCCTCAGTTCCCCATATGTATAAATTACCCTTAAAGTCAATAGAAATTACCTCATTTAATCCATCACCATCTAAATCACTGATTATTTTCCCAGGAGCTAATTCGGTGCCGCCCATATAAAATGATGTTGTATCACCTTGAATATCTGAGAAGTAACCAGTTGATCCTTTCCACCTTATTGGACTATCCAATTCGTTTCGAATTGCTTGCCTATAGCCTATGCTAAATTCCTTATTTTCTGAATTTGTCACTTTTCCGATCGAATACAGCTGTGAATTAAAAAAGCGATCCCCATTTGTTTTAATTTCTGTCTTTTCACCATCCTGATTTATCAGGATAGTAACTGCATTTTTTACTGACCACCAGGTTGGAGATGACCTGTAAAGTTCTCTTCCACTGAGGACATAGTATAGCTCACTTCCAAACTCTCCAACACTTAATGAATAAAATTGAAATTTCGATTCATCTTTTTCATCAAATGCATACTCAAAATCTTTTTTTATCTCTCCTCCATTAGATATAGTAACGATGTCAACAATCAGGTTTTCTTCGCTAATCATAATACCAGTACACAAAAGTTCGTATTGGTTATCATTATCAAAGTCTCCTATTTTCGAGCATATAAAAAATTTATCAAATTGTTTTGGCCACCCCGATACAATACTCCCGTCAAGCTCAAAAGCATAAAGATTATTGCTTATCGGTTTAGTAGTAAAATCACCATTATCATCCCTGATGCATCTGGCAGAGATAACCTGGGAAATAATCTCCTTTTTTCCGTCATCATCTACGTCTAAAGCTAATAGGAACTCTAACGGATTATTTATTATTTCTCCATCTTCCCTGCATGGATTAATATTTGGAATAAATTCATTTAAGTTAACTGACCAATTACTATTATAGGGCTGCAAATCTGTAGAAAGGATGTAAATACGATCAGCATCTCCATATTGCGTCCCAAATATTTCAACTCGGCCGTCATTATCCAAATCAGCTGAAAAAAGCGGATTAACATCGTAATGATCGGAATAGATAAATGATCCATCATGTTCAATCCTATAAATCACCCTTTTCCAAAAGCCATCAGTGTGCTCCCCCACTACAAAAATCTCGCCAAATCCATCCTTATCAGAATCAATAATCAATGACCCCCTCTGAATAGCTTCTCCCGGGAGAGTGACAGGAAATCCTTCCAATTGGGTTCCATCTGTCTTGAAAGCATACACTTTTTCATTTCCTTCTCCTTCCCCGTAAGCAATAATAACCTCTTTTTTACCATCATTATCAAGGTCGAATATAGTTGGCTGGTCCAGTAAAGAAAGTGCAGATTCGAATTGCCCCCATAGGCTGCTGGTATCCTGTAATGGCCTTGGATAGCCGGATAGCAAATGATCATCTAAAAATACGTTTCTTGTAAATAAACTTACAGTGTCTGATATATATATTCTTACGATCAACTGATAAAGCCCTTTTTCGTATAAGGTAGAATCCCACTCCCCTATTTTGCTTCCTTCTGCTTTTTTGGTGATTCCGTAGTCAGTTTCTTCTTCAGGAGGAACATAGTCATATTCAGATGTTAATCCTGCAACCGAAATCTTAAGGTCATCAAATTCTAAACCGGGAATATTTTCCCTGATAATAATATCGTGAGTATCCTTATTATTTAGAACACTGTCTTCATCCGGAAAAACAAATTCAAATTTTATTAATTCAAAAAGGCTATAATCTTCATAAGTATTTCCTTCTGTATCTTTTACTTCCAGCTTTATCGTATATTCCCCATCCCCTAACTTTGATATATCATATGATCCCAGGGTTTCAGATGCTGGCAAGACGCCGCTGGACTTAATCAAAGTCCATGCATTTTCCCACCTATTTCTAATTGAAAGGTTGTATGACATAAAATTACTTATCTCAATCCTTCCTTTGATTTCAAATGGAACCTTAAGCACTACTTCATCCAGCTGAACAATAGGTGGTTTATTATCAAAAAATCGGAGATCTAACCGGCCTTTGCCTTGAACGTGCTGATCATACTGTACATTTTCTGCACTATCCATGAGAGAATATTTTATCTCTTCAACACTCCAATCAGGATGAGCTTGTTTTAGTAAAGCAGCTGCCCCACTGACCATCGGTGCAGCCATGCTTGTACCGGATATAGCCATATGGTCTTCATCAATACATCTTTTTATGTCAGGCCTGCCTGGATCATTGAATTGTTCATCAACACCAAAAGCTGTGTCCCATTGAGCTGCGCAGACAGAAACACCAGGGGCTATCAAATCAGGTTTCATAAGAAATGAATATGCTCCTTCATTGGTTATCCACTTAACCGGCCCTCTTGAACTGAAACATGCAATATCATCTACCTGAGTATTTGTATCCTGACAGCTACCATAATTTATTTCAGTAAAAGCACTTTTGTAGCTAGCACCCACAGTAAGCGATTTTCTTGCCGTACCTGGACTTTCGATAGTTCCCATATCTGGCCCGCTATTTCCTGCTGAGATAACTGGGAGAGCGCAATTTGCTGCATTGTCAACAGCAATTGATAATGGGTCTTCTGGGCCGCATTCATTGTTATATGTTCCGCAGTAAGCACCCAGGCTCATACTTATAATATCAACATGATCATCTTCTCTTTCACAAGGAATACCATCATTATTTAAGTCTAAAGCCATATCGATAGCTGCAATTATTGTATCAAAATTAGTATTCTTGTCTGGAGAAAAAACTTTAAAAGCATATAACTTTGCACCAGGAGCAACCCCTTTTAAAATGCCATTACCCGCTGCGATTGCCGCACAATGTGTGCCATGGCCAATATCGTCCATCGGGTCATTATCGTCATTAATAATGTCAGAACCACCAACTACTTTTTTCCCTTCTCCAAAGCAGGGATTAGGGATATCTGAAAAAATATCTTCAACATTGCTCCCATCAAGATTTGCTCGTTTTATTTTGGTATCTTCAATCCAATAAATTTTCCCACGCACATTATCAATCTTTAAGTCAGAAGGATTAATATACGGCAGATCTAGATTATAAATCGTTTCTTTGCTATTTCCAGCAAAATCTGATCTTTCAATTTTTCCGCTACCTCCCCAATAAAGTTTATTATTAACTATATCCAATGCAATGCTCTTTATTTGGTACCCTGGTTCTGCAATAGTCTCTAAATTTTCTCCGTTAAAATCAATTCTTTTAATTTTCCAGTTATGAACTTCTGACCAATAAATTAAAGAATTGGAAATATCAAGTTCGATATCCATGACCGGACTTTCTCCAGAAGAAAATGAAATAATCTCATCAATATTTTTTCCAGCAAAATCTGCCATTTTGATTTTGTGCAGATAATTTACATAATCAGCTCCTCCCCCAGTAATTGTTTCAATCCAATATATCTTATTATTTATCAAATCTAATTCAGCATCAGATAAAATTGCAGAGTCTTTGTAATCATAAATATCTTGGATATCTGTTCCATCCAGATTAGAGCTAACAATTACCGGATGCGTAAATGGGCCATCTAGAGGATTTCTCCTAAGCCAATAAATCCGATTATTAAAAGTGTCTATTGAAAGAGCATAGCTTCCACCATAAATACCTGAAGTAATAATTACTTTAGTTTTTTTAGAGATTAGATTTATGCTCCCTATTAAATTAGTATTTTCATCTATCCAATAAACTATCCCATTGAGGTTATCTAAGGCAATTTTCACAGGAAGATTTGGAAAAACTGCTGCTTCGCCTTGACAAAAGTCAGGATGTGTGTAGTCTATGCCAGTATCAATCACTGCAATCTTAATCCCTTCTCCTGTTAAACATTTTTTGGAAGATACATCACACCTATCACCCATCTCGTCTAATTGCCAAATATTGTCCGCAT
This sequence comes from Nanobdellota archaeon, assembly GCA_043818675.1. GTDB lineage: Archaea > Nanobdellota > Nanobdellia > Woesearchaeales > DATDXC01 > JBDRFR01. The sequence continues at coordinate 6,519 of JBDRFR010000114.1, read as the reverse complement.
CAATTAATGGAATTGAGTCTTTCAATGTTGTCTTTACCTTTAAATTGGGATAAACAGCTTTAACTCCGGCAACGTCTTTTATTTCTTCAGCCAGTTCTTTTGAAACATGCAGAGATATTCCATTAAATACATTGGAAAATTCCTTTTCCAATCTTAAAGTTCCACTACCGACAGCCTTCCCGGTTATAGGCGCGGGACTATTTTTTATTTTGGATAATATTTTTTCTTTTATTTTTAGGTTATTATCTTTCAAATTTTCCGAATATTTTATCAACTCTTTATCCACATCTTGGGGCATAATTGAGAATGCTTGTTTATAAATTCTAATAGGATTGTATACTTTTGATTCTTCAACGTAATTTTTATTATCTATTGCCTTTTTTTCTAATTCAGATTTCTTTTCAAGAATTGGCTTTTCATCAAACTCAATAATGTAACCGTTAGATCCTGTAGCTGAAATTTGGTTTGGTAAAGCCGCACTTTCATCAGCTTTTTTGATACTATAAATTGATCCTTTTGAGTCCTTTACATTATACACGGCTTTTTCATTTATGTAAAGATTATTCAATCCAGTAAAAAAATAGCCAGGGGATTGTTTATCCTGGATTTTAGTACTAATTAAATTTTCATCAAATGAACCTTCAAAAACATTTGAACCTTGTTCAGGTGGATCAGTCAGCTTAATTTGTTCATTAACGATATAAGTATCTCTTAATGTTGCAATGCTCATAAAACCATCAATATAGCAATCTTTGGGACAGTTATAGTAATTTTCTCCGTTATCGCATACATTGTCATTATCACAACCCGTAACCTCAAACTTCCAGGAGCTGTTAAGTTTACCAGATATTGTTTCAATTACATTTCCATTATCCCCTGTTAATTCTGCATAAACTCTATATTCGCCGGGTTCATTTATAATAACATTATTCGTATTAAAAATATGGTCTAGTTTGATCAGACTGTCAACAGGGACTGATTTATATTCGTTTATAACATTCTGGTAATTTATCCATATTTTACCCTCATACTTTTGTATCGTTATATTCAAGAATCCTGAAATATCTATTGTCCCCGTGTTTACTATCTTTGATTGTGGTCTTTTATCAGGTATTTTTGTAACATAAATATCCCCAAAATATGCAAAATCAGTGATAAATCCCTCTCGAAAATCTTCCCAAGCAATGAATCTATCTGAAGAGCTAATATAACCAGCTCTGCCCGTTGGATGTGAGCTTATCGTGCTTCTTTGGCTTGTATCTAAATTATAAAGATTGGCATTCCATCTCATATCTTCCTTGCTCCGACCAGACCAGGCAATGTTTTTGCCATTTATAGAAGGGTACATATTGTCACCTTCGCCTTTCGTTATCTCCATTGTATCTTTTGATTTCAAATTATGTGAAAAAATATTGGAATATGCTTGAGTATCTCCAAGGAATAATTTAAACCAGACAATATTGTCTCCTGAAATATCAGGACCATATCCATAACTATCGATAACTTGCTCTCCTGGATTATCTAAATCATAAAGATAAATTTTTGGACTAGTTGCAGTAACAGAATCCTGCCAGACAATTTTATTGCCGGAAATTTTTGGAAGGACTGCTCCAACCATATAAGCCATCCCCTTATCGGTTATCTGCAATTCTTGCTCAGTGCTAAGATCATATAAAAAGACATTATAGACTCCCTTACTGCGCTTATCCTGCCAGACAATTTTATTGCCGGAAATTGAAGGATTTCCTACATTTTCATTTTTACCATATGGATAGGTAGTAATCTGCTTTTCTGTATTTGTTTCCAGATTGTATACAAAAACATGCTCAATGCCTTCTTCTTCTTTTACATAGGCAATGTTATTATCCGAAATGGAAGGAGTAAGAGCATTACCTGGATTACTGGAATCATAATTGGTTATTTTTCTTAACTGCTTTGTATCAATATCATAAAGGTAAATATTATAATATCCCTCGTCAATGTCATCTTCCCAAACTACAAGACTGCCTGAGATATCAGGATAACCAACATTGCTAAACCCAGGGGTAATTTTTAAAATGCCAAGATATATTTTAAAATCTAAAATTTGTTCCATACCATCAAGATTCGCTCTTAGAATAAATTTTACAGGGGATTCATATTGGATATCGCTTATTTGAAAAATAAAAGGATTGTTGGAGTTATCTTTTGTTTCATCTTGTGCAATGCTTCCAAAATTAGATGTGGGGAAGGTAATGTCTACGTATTCGTTTGAAGCAGAGAGAGTAGCGGCTATTGAAGAAGTGGTCCCCCATATATTTTTTATTTTAATAATTAATTTAATCTTCTCACCAGCGCCAGGAATGCCATCCCCATTCCCTTCCAACTCACGGATAATAACCTCCTCAATCTTAATAAAAGGCTTTTTATCAGCAATTAATACATTATAAGAATTTACTTTTCCAGTTCCAAATGTTTCTGGGTAATCGCCTGAAATGGGATCTGTTGTTGCTAATAACCTACTAGTAACATCCTTATTTGTTGAACCATCATACTTAGATAAGATAAGACCGGCTAATCCTGAAACAAAAGGGGTTGCCATAGATGTTCCTTGATAATATTCATACATTGAATTAGGAATAGTGCTTAATATCATCGTGTCCTTAAATTTATCCCCGCCTGGAGCGGATACGTCAACCCAATAACCATAATTTGAATAGTATGACTTAGAATTATCTATGGAAGTAGCAGCCACTGCAATTACTTTTTCATAAGCAGCTGGGTAATTTTTTATCCCAGAATCATAGTTCCCAGCAGCTGCAACTAATACAACCCCTTTATCAAAGGCATATTCAATCGCTTCTTCTAAAAGTTGAGAATGATAAGGGGCGCCAAAACTCATACTTATTACTGAAGCTCCATTATCTGCGGAATACTTTATAGCCCGTGCAGTCTTATCAAGATCAAATCCTGCTGTCCTTAAAGGCATTATTTTACACTTTTGGCATACACCAGCAATTCCTTTTTCATTATCCGCAGTAGCAGCCGCTATTCCTGCACAATGAGTTCCGTGACCAAATTCATCTAATGGCTTATTATCTTCCCCAGTGCAATCATTAGTGCAATAAGTATCCCTTTCAGTATCTGTGAAATCCCACCCTTTATCATCATCAATATATCCATTATCATCATCGTCTAATCCATTGTTTGGGATTTCATTTAGATTGTACCATATATTATCCCTAAGGTCAACGTGTTCATAATCTACTCCGGTATCAATAATGGCTATTACAACTTCTGAGTTTCCTTTTTCAATATCCCATGCTAATTCTGATCCTGAATTTTGGTGTGACCACTGCTCCTGATAAAGCTCGTCATTGGGAACATGATACAAGGAAAAAATGTAATTGGGTTCTGCATACTCAATATTTGGGTCAGAATTGAATTCATCAACTGCCAAAAGTAAATCATCAGTTTCAATTTTAATTTTTTTAATTTTGTATAATTCGTTATCCATCCCATTCTTCGCTACCTTTCTGTTAATATTTGGTATAAAAACATTTTCGATGCTTTTTGTTTCATACTTATCTAACAGTGATTGAATAGAGTATGAATTAGAAACAAAGGCATTTATTGTACCTGGGGAAGTTTTTCTTTCGATATTAGTTGAATCTTTTAGCTTAATAATCAATTCCCCCTGGACAAATCTTGGTACTTTTGTTTGCCTTACTCCTATGTTAGGAAGACTTTGACCCATAGTTTGTTGGTTAATGTTAGTGAATATATTCTGATTTCCAAATTCCGGGTTTCCTGTTGTTAAGAAACCTCCGTTAACTTGATTTATTCCATGGGGATCAGTCAATTTAATCTGTTCATTAACGACGTAAGAATCTTTTAAAGTTGCAATAGTCAGATAGCCGTCAACATAGCAATCCTCCGGACAGTCTTGAATTATTTCTTCAGGATCGCATATATTATCTCCACATATACTAATTTGGCATAGTTCTCTCCCTATTTCAATACCATCATCACAACTTGGATTAACAGAGCATTCTGTCCATGAATCATCATAACATTCATATTTTTCCTTAAGCCTAAAAAAACATCTCCCTGTCTTATCTCCCCCTGTATGATCAATACACTCATCATCAAAATTCCAAACACAACCTGTTTCGGTTTTTCTTCTGCAGGTAAGTATAAAAAATTCATCTATGCATACATCACCTTCATCAGTTAAATAATCGCAATCATTATCAACATTATCACAAACCTCGGTCCCATCAGGATTTATACCTGAATCTGTATCATCACAGTCATCATAATTTGGAACATAACTGGCTTCAGCAGAACATGCCAGTATACTTTCATCAGGATCCCCGTAACCATCTCCGTCATGATCATAGTAAAAAGTTATCTCTACTCCTTCATCAACAATCCTATTGCAATTATCATCCTTTAAATTACAGGTTTCATCGGCTCCGGGATTGACAAATGTATCATCATCATCACAGTCATCATAATTTTGAACATAATTGGCATCAGCAGAACATGCCAGTATGCTTTCATCAGGATCCCCATAACCATCCCCGTCATGATCATAGTAAAAAGTTATCTCCACTCCCTCATCAATACTTCCATCGCAGTCATCATCTTTTAAATTACAATTTTCATCAGCGCCAGGATTTATTGATGCATCATTATCATCACAGTCATCAGTTACGAAATATCCATCATTATCCATATCCACTAACCCAGGATTATTCCTGTATAGAATTATATCATCAATATAGCCTGCGCCTCTTACTGTTAGATGATTGATTCTAACAGGCCCATAATCTCCCAAATCTTTTCTTATATCTCTTAAAACTGTGTGCCAGCGTCCATATTCTATACATAAACCATATTGGATTTGTTTCTCAGTTTGACGATAATTCTGGCAGGTATTTGTATATAGAATGTCAATATTTTTTTCTTTATCGTTGGAATCCTTTACTCTTACGTTTACAATAATCCTATAGGGATCATCAAATTTCATCTTCCACTGCAGATAATATCTTTGGTTTTCAAACCATAATCCTTGATTATAGCTTCTGTCATCCAGTAATTTTCTAAGTGCATTTTTAGTTCCTTTTCCTTTTAATTCAATTACTTTATTCTTAGGATCAGATGGATTATCTACATTGCTAACCCCTGCACCCTGTGGATCATTATCTAAGATCTGCCAGCCTAATGTTTTTCCATCTTCTGCATCTTCAATTATCCTTTCATTCTGGATATCTACACCAAATCCAAATTTTGTCCATCCAATCTTTTTATTGACATCTTTTCCTTTTTCAGGATCAAAAACTTTCTGTTTTGTATGATCATAAATTTCGAGATAGGAGGTACCAATTGGATAGGTGATCGGAATTTCAAATTCAAAGCTGTTTGTGCCATAGCATTTTTTTATACTTGGATTACTTGGAGTGCAAATTTTTTGATAGATATACTTCTGATCGGTGTTGTCAAGCTTTGGAATCCTTGCGTACATGTGATATTCCATATCTGAAGAAACCTGGATGTTTAATGATTCACCCTGAACAACTATATCAGAATCAATGTTTACTGACATTTCAGCATTTACAGGTATTATTAGAGCAATAAAGATTGCCAGTAAAAAAACTTTTTTTATTTAGCTCACCCCCACAGTAAAATCCTTTTGAATATCTCCTACTTCGTCACCGAAAAGTTTGATTTCACAAAGATATGTTCCTTTAATACCTTTTTTTATCTCGATAATTATTGTATAAGTAACAGTCTCTTGGGATAAAATTATTTTTGGTTCTGAAATTTTATTAATTGTCAAATCATTATCGCATCTTAGCAATAAATCAACGCCATCATCTCCTGGATGACAGTCATCATCGTCGGGTTCAGGACAATTATCCTCATCGATAAAACAGATACCATCATCGGTGCATTCTCGCTCTGGATTACCCTGACAGTCCTGATCAAGTGTTCCATCACAGAAACCTGATACGTAGCATATGCGGTCAACTGCATTACAGCCAAAAAAACCGCCATACAAGGTATCTCTACTGGTCCAATCATCAGAAGTGGGATTTAATACAGCTACCTTAATCACTTCAGTTGCGCCAGAAGACGATTGAATTTTAGATCTTGATAGGGTAATTGGATTTTCTTTTGTAGGATTTGGAGGATCCTGTTCTGTTGCAATCTGTTCTGTTAATGCAACGGTGGATTTTTCCAAAGACTTAGTTATAAAAAATATAAAAAGAGAAGCTACTACCAGCACAATCACTATTAAAACTATACTATGTACTGATAAGTCAATTCCACCCCTTTTTTGCATTATTGATGAATCTTATTGTTGAGACTATTTAAATATTTTGATTGCTCGGGCTTAGTAGAAAATCTCCATCAATATAGCACCTAAATTATATGCTATTAACCGCATATAGATTTCTGCTCTTTGTGTTCTAGCGCTAAAGCTAGATAGTACATTACCAAATAACCTCTTTAAAGCCGAAAACATACTTT
>JBDRFR010000113.1:0-2699 GCA_043818675.1 Nanobdellota archaeon | reverse complement strand
AAAGTATGTTTTCGGCTTTAAAGAGGTTATTTGGTAATGTACTATCTAGCTTTAGCGCTAGAACACAAAGAGCAGAAATCTATATGCGGTTAATAGCATATAATTTAGGTGCTATATTGATGGAGATTTTCTACTAAGCCGAATTAATGAATTGAAAAAATTATCCAATAAGTTGGTCCAGTGCACATACCTATATATTAATTCTTTTCCGAATTCATTGGCTATGTCAATATTCCCCATATTCACCTATAGAGTCTATAATGAAATCAGTTCCACCAGCATCCCTCTTTTTCAACTCTCGCGCTAATTCTATAAGTCCAACTTGGAGCTAGTCCTTTTAACTTATTATATGTCCCAAAAGTGAGAAACATAAAATTTTATTCATTAGAAAAATATGGGGCTGCGGAGATTCGAACTCCGGTTAGAAGCTATCCAGAGATAATGGAAAAGCATTTGCTCTCCCCGAGCTCCAGTGATAACCAAACTACACTACAGCCCCATCAAAACCTGGCTCACGTGGTCAGTTTTGCAGATTCTGATAACATTATCAACAAAACTTTCAACCTTCCCTTCGTGTGATACTATTATTACTTGTTTTATCATTAATTGTTCAAGCACATCCCTAACCCGGTCAAGTTGTTCTGTGCTGAAGCCATCCGTTGGTTCATCAAGGATAATAATATCCTTGGTTTTAATGCCGCTTATAATATCATTGATAACTTTATTAAGTGCAAGCCGGTACGCAAGCGCAACCGATGTTTTCTCACCACCTGACAGGTTTTCGATCGTTGTCTCATACCCATTTTGGTCAATTATTGGCGTAAACTCATCGTCCAGTCGAACTGTCAGCGTTTCATCACCCATAAGTAGGTTAAACCACGAGGTAAACACATCAGAAAACTCTCTGCGGACTTGCAGCATTACATGTCTTTCGATAACATTCATTAAATTTACAAAATGATCAGTAAGCCAATTTTGATAAGAAATAAGCTTTAAAAGCTTAGTTTTTATATTTTGTTTTTTTTCAATTTCTTCATCTAAAATTAATATCATTTTATTGATCTGATCATTTCTTACTTCCAATTCCCTTTTTTCGATTTCCAGGTTTTTCTCAGCATTTAGGATTGAATCATACTTTTGCTTAAGCTGCCTAAATTCATCCCCAATATTAACCTGGCTTAAGGAAAGCTTTTGCAGTTGCATCTTTTTAACATTAATGTTTCCAATTTCTTGTTTATTTTGAGTTTGCTCTTTTTCAAGTTTAACAATATTATTTTCTTTTTCCGATAGTAAAATTTTTTTAACATTGACAGCTTTAATTTCTGCTTCTTTTTGCCTTAACAAAGCAAGTTCAGACTCAATAATTCTAATGTTTTTTACATTTTCAACTTCTTCATCTTTATGGACCTTTATATGTTTTTCAAGTTCAGCTACTTTTGTTCCTTCTCTGTCATTAATTGATTTTTTATGAACATCTGAGACTGTTTGCAGGCACACCGGACAATTATCTATCTTTGAAATCTTTTCTTTTGTTTCGTTTGCATATTTTATTCTTGTTTCAAACTCGCTAAGTTTTTTATTGGTTTCTACAAGTTTTTTATGCAGTAATTGCAGCTGTTTTTCTTTACTCAAAACAAGCTTTGTAAACTCATCTGGATTGATGATCTCAAATTTATTCAGTTCTGTTCTCAGATACGCAATTTCCTTATTTATCTTTTCAAGTTCGACAGAATTTATTGTCCTTTTTTCAACCATATTTTTTAATTTCAGCTCTTCCAGTTCAATTTCCTTATTAACTTTATTATAGCTGTCTATTTGCTTTTCTTTTTGATCAATTAGGATTTTTAGCTGGTTTTTTTCATCGGAAATTTTTTCTAATTGAGGCAGCGCTTCCTTCAATTTTTGTGCGATTATATCCAGCTGCGCTTGTTGTTCATTTTTTGCTTTCTTTTTTTCTTCCAAATCGATAATTTGCCCTTCATAATTTTTACGGTCTTCTCTGAGATTTCTTACATAGATTTGCGCATTTTCTCGTATTTTTTTGTATTTATCAATATTAAAGACTTTTCTTAATGTGTTAAGCCTGACATCTTTATCTTCCAGCACAACCTGTTTCATTGCTTCCTGCGGCGTATACACAGTATAACGATATATCAATCCTTTCGTTTTTGTTAATAGATCAACTGGATAACCAAGCAGTTCCAGCATTCTGCTTTTCAGCTCCATATGTGTTCCGTCAGTTTTTATGCCGTCAATAATAATAAACCCTGCATCCTGCTTAACTTCCTCTTGGCCTCTTTTTAAAACCCGCTTAATTACTATTTCCCGGCCGTCAAGATCAAACTTCAATTCCACTGAACCAGTTTTCTTTCCGTGCCTAAGTAATGCCGCACCTGACAAATCCTTTCTTTTGAACCCAAAAAGAACAAATTCTATTGCAAGCAACACTGAAGACTTCCCTGAACCGATATCGCCAGATAATAAAACAGAACCAGTCGGAAACTCAATTCTCTCGTTGACGTAACTCCGTATATTTTCCAGCTTCAGATATTTAAGAATCATCTATGTTAAACCTCGTGGTTGTTTTTATAGTTTGTGCTTTCCAATTTGTTCAAACTACGACAGTTTTTTGTGGAAAATGGGAAAGCGAGCTCAGCGAGCGGATTTTCCACCTGATCGTTGTTTTTCACAAGGCTTTT
>JBDRFR010000112.1:0-41889 GCA_043818675.1 Nanobdellota archaeon | reverse complement strand
GTTCTTAACTGCAGTAGCAGTACCAACCGAAAAAGATATATTCTTGTTTAAGTTTATTTTGTTCGTTCTTAATTTAGTTTGTTTCATGGTAGAACATTCCAAATTAAGAACACTTTAATTTTTAACTGTCAGACATGGGTTTGAATATGACTGCTAAAAATCTTTGAGGCTTATCTGTCCTCTACGTTTTCCAGTTTTTACAGAAGAATAATCTTCTCCAACTTGTTCTTTAACTTTGACTGCAACATTTCGTCCAAGAAGGAACGCTAGTTTTGAGAAATCCGCGCTCTTAACCGATGCTGCATCTTTTATTCCATTTTTATAAAGCGCTCTTGCTCTTACTCGGCCTACTTGCTTTAGCCTAAGCAGCGGAATAAGTTCCTCTTTTACGCCATTTTTAAGTCTGATCCTAAGTTTAATAATTTCTTTGATTAATTTATGAAGTTTTAATAATTTGGAAAGCTCTTCTGCTGCGTAGAGTAACCAATCAGCGTTTTGAATCTTCACCCTTATTTCTCCCGGCCGGATAGAATATTGTTCAAGTAAGTGCTCTTCAGAAATCTCATTAATCCAATCCAGAAAAAACAAAGAAGTTTTGATTGAATTTATAAAATCTCTGTAGTCCGGGTCCCACGGCGCAGGTTCATTCTGTAAAATCACATCATGGTATTTAGAAATTGCTTCTTCAATTTGTTCATACTCTTTAGTTCGCACAGAAAGCAGCGGTCTTATCTCAAGTGTTGAAGAAATCATTTGCAGAAATGAAAACTCATTTTTCTTGGTTTCTTTTTTTAATGCTCCGATAAAATTACTCGCTGTTAACGGGTCTATATATAGTTCAGCCACCCTTTTCCCAATCAGTGTCGGTATATATTTCTCATCATCAATTTCATCTGCAGCTGTAAAATCATCATTTTTTGAGCTTGTTATAAAATCCCAGTCCAGGAGAAGGCCGACCATTTTTTCAATGAGTAGGCCTAGTTTCTCACTATCTCCATACTGGAAAGCAAAAAACGTCTGATTGAAAAAATCAAGTAATTCCTGCTTATTTTTCACAAATCCTGAAGAAATCAGGGTAAGCACATACATTCTGAGTGCTGGTTCTACTGCAAGTTTTGAATATATTTCTTCAGGCTCTCCATTGATATACATCTCTGTGAGTTTCTCTTTATGTTCAGGAGAATTAGCAATGCAAATAGCTTCTCCGTGTTTATCATACTTCGGTCTTCCTGCTCTTCCTGCCATCTGTAAATATTCAAGAACAGGTATAAATGTTAGGCCTCTGTGCCCGTATCTTCTTAAGTCTTTAAGTACCGTTCGAAAGGCTGGCAAATCAACCCCTATCGAGTTATGTACGATAAATCCATTGGCAACAAACATATGATCATTTTTGGGTTTATTTGACAAAACAATATCATAAACATCTTTCTCACAATTCGTTTCTTTTATTTCTCTTATTTTATCCCAGAAAATGTCTCCTTCAAAATCAGCATCTCTCCATCCTTTTTTTATAATCCTATCTAATTTATTTTCGCATACTGGACAATTTTTAAGTCTAAAAAATTCCTCAATTTTCTTATTCCGATCAATTAAACTTTCAAAAATCCATTTTCCTATTGTATTCAGACTCCAAAACCATTCAGTCTTACTTTTGTCTCCAATTTTTCTTTTAGTAATCAATTCATAATGATGGTTTAATCTGCGATCTTTTTTTTTCGGTTCGTAATTAAGAATCCTCTTTAATTCCCTAGAGCCCAATTCTCCATTTTTTCCAATTAATTTAATAACTTTTAATTTGATTTTCCCCCACTTTTTTTGATCTTTCGTCCTTCCAGAAAATATATCTTTATGTATTTTATATTTACAATTATCGCACGAAACATAATTCAAGTTAGAACAAATTCTTACAATCAAATTGAAGAGGGTATCTTGTTTCCTTTTTATCCCAAACCCCACAAATTTATAAAAATCAATTATACTCTTTTTTTGATGGATATTTAATTCAAAAAAAGGGGCCGTCTTATATTCCTTCTCATAAATCTTCATATATCCTGCTTTTCTCTTTCGAATTGCAGTGACTATGCCGTATCTTAGAAGACATTTTTGTACTTGCTTTACCAGCTTCCTCGATATGTTGCCAAAACCAGGTCCGGCTTTTTTATCCAAATATCCATCCGTATCAAATAATCCTCTTAACAAGAATGCTGTATTCTCCAGATTCATTCTCATCAATTTTCCAGAGAGATGTTTTTTGTCTCTTTTTTCCACACCACATCTAACTAAAAACTCCCTGAACCATTTATTCTTTCCTAACACTAGTTGAGGAGTACCATGATATGTTTTTGTTTTTCTGCAACTTAATTTGAGTTGATTACTGAATTCCTGAATTTTTAGAAATATTTCATTATCAATTCCAACAATTGATGGGCTTCCTTTGTATTTTACTTTTGCATTAATAATCTCGGCACCAGAATAACCATCTCCAAGCATAAGTCCGATAAAATAAGACAATTTCGAACCAAATTTATAATTAGGGATATTAATATTATTATCAATGATAAAATCCTTAATCTTGGGAGATAATGTTTCGGATATATATAATTTCCCTACTGTAGCAATTTTATCATCTTCTTTTATATTTCTGGCCTGAATAATTATTTTTTTCTTTTTTCTTTTTACAAGCATTTTATGATTTGGCGTTACTTTAATCGAATGACCTGAAACAGAAGATATCTTAATAAGGTTTGAAGAATTCGTAATCCGATTAACTTTTTGCGATTTCATGGATATTAATTTATTCTTGGAAAGCGCAAAAAGGGGATTTGAAATCATAAACTTAGAAACTTCAGTTTCGGTTATGCCATGCCATATCTTCGTATCTTTTGATAAGCAAAGCGTCGGGGTCGCACAGATAACTTTTATTAATCCAGCCTTAAAATTATCTTCAATTAACTCTCTTTGTTTTTGAACAAGTCCTGCATGATGAAACGCAACCCCTTTCTGGATGCATTTTGCAAGTCGTTGGCATTGTTTTGTTGGTTTTGAGAGGGAATTCAATACCTGTTCACTTAATATCAAAAGTTCATTTTTTTTTAATTTAAGACTTATTTCTTCGGCTGTTTTTTCCGCAGACCTTTTAGTATTGACAAAAACCAGTGCTTGCTTTTTAATTTTTATCGTGTCTAATATGATATTTACCGTTGGATCAGAACTAACTTGTGGTATTTTCAACATTTGATAAGGGAAAAAATAGAAATATTTAAGCTTTGCTTACACAACATATCTTTTATACACTTTTACTGGTTCTTCTGGTTGCGTTGCTTGTTGTGATTTTTCTGGTTGCGCTGTTTGTTGCGATTCTTTTGGTTGCACTGTTTGTTGCGGTTCTTGCTCTTTTACTACCTTTTTTGGTATAGCTTTGTTAACAATATTAACATTCCAAAAATATGATTTAATTTCTTCACCGTCTGAGACTGATACCTCCACTTTCTTCTTTCCAGGCGTTGTAAATTTTCTTAAGTGGATGGCTGTTGCATTATATTCTTCAAACAACCCAAATTTCCATGTGTAAGTTAGAGCGTCATTATCAAAATCTTCTGCTACTACCTCAAACTGTATCTGGCTGCCTGTATAAGTTGTAAATTCTTTCATCGGTATGGTTTGTTTAATTTCAGGTGCAAGGTTTGTATTAAGAACTGTTATTATCAAATCCCTTGTAATATTGGAATATCCATCATCAGCCTCTACAGTAATGCTAATATTGACTGATTTTGCATTTGTTATGCCATAATGCGGCGTAAAGTCCAGAATATTGTTTTCAAAACTAGCATTATCCGGCATATTTTGTATATTTATCTTAACCTCATCTCCATCGGGATCTATTGCATCTATTTTTACCTGAAGTCTTTTCCCTTCTTCAATTATCTGATTCTCAAAAATTAAATTCGGTTTTTGATTAACGTCTTTTACTGTTACTGTGATATCCTGATTATCTGATAAAAATCCGTCAGTTGCAGTAACTTTCACAATATACATACCCTCATCTGCATAAGATGTTTGGTATTCGCAGTTGTCAATCCATCCAGAACACTTAAATTTAATATTGTCATTGTCAGGGTCAGTTGCAGTTGCTGTGATTTTGATTATTTCCCCTTCATCAACTGTGATATCTGCAACTTCGTCCATAACAGGCGCACGGTTCACGTCAAAAACAGTAATTTTAAAATCCTGTTTTGTTTCAATCTCATTACTAACAGCTGAAAGTGTTATGGCAAAATTCTTGCTTAATAGATGGAACTTGTCAAGAATGATATCGATAATACCTTCCTTAGTAACAGTATCATAATTAGTTTCCCAAATTAGCGTGTTATCTTCAAATTTTGCATCTTTTGGTAGATTTATGGCAGTATAGCTTATTTCATCACTGTCGGGATCTATAGCTTTTAATTTCAATTCGACTTTCTGATTTTCTCTTATCTTAACATTTTTAATAGGCACGAAAACCGCTGGCCTGTCAACATTTTTTATGTTTAGCACAATTTTTTTTTCAGCTTCAAACTCCCCATCTTTAATCTTGACAGTTATTGTATGTACGCCCGAACTATTATAATCTGTATCTAGCATGCCGTCATTTCCGATAGGCGGAGAAATTGAATAATCAAGCTGATATTTTTTAAAGTCTGGCAGTTCTAACTGGACTTTTTCTGTCTCAAAAATCTCAATATCCTTAAACACATCCAGAAGTTTTGTTCTGTCTACATCAATAACATTAATCTTCCATTCTTTTTCAGCTTTAAAAACCCTATCTGTTGCAATAACTTTTACATTATGCGTCCCGGATTCAAAGTAAGTGGGAGCATAGCTAAAGTCTGTTCCTGTTGCTGCTTCTTTATCATCTATATACCAGGTATAATCCAGGCTATCTCCATTAATATCTGTAGCAGAAATGTTAAACTTTATTGTAGATCCTTCTTCAAGGCCAACATCTTCTTTTGGATAAAACGATGTAATCAGAGGCGGCTCTTCTTTTTTTTCTACTATTAGGCTAATTTGGGTAGTTGTTGATAGTTCACCATCAGACGCAGTTATCTTTACGGTATATGTTCCAGTATCCCCGTATTCAGTTTGCCATTTGCCAGCTTCATTTAGAGGTTCAGAATACGTATAAGTTAAAGCATCGTTGTCCGGGTCCATACCTTGCGGTACCAGATTAACTAGCTCTGTTTCTGTAACATTGATTGTTTTAGTTGAGATTGTTGTCTGTGCAAGAATTATCAAAACTAGCAAACTGAGTAGTATCTTCTTCATTTTACCCCCAAAAAAATAAAAAAAAAATTATTTTTGAACTATATCTTTAATAACAGGGGCCCTGTTAACATTTCCAACTACAACCTTGATAGTCTGGCTCACAGTATCCTCACCATCTGACACTGTAATTGTAACATCATAGCTTCCTGCACTGTCATACCCTGTTTCCCAGATGCCTTCATCTCCAATAGGTTCTGAGATGGTATAGGTTAATTCATCTCCATCCGGATCAACTGCGTCTGGTACAATCTCTACTGTATCAGTTTCCTTAACGTTAATATCCGGTATTTTTGTCAATTCTGGTTTTCTGTTAACATTGATAACGTCAACTGACCATAATTTTGTTGTCTCAAGCTTATTATCTGAAACAGTGACTTTAACAGTATGCGACCCAGCTGCATCATAATCCATTTTGTACACCATTTTCTCTTCTGCCGATACATCTTTTCCGTCAGTCTTCCATGTATAACTCAGTTTATCTTGATTTTTATCAGACGCCCTGATGCTAAACTCTAGTTCACTATCTTCATTAGCTTGAAGTGTTAAAGATCCAGGCAGGAACTCATCAATTGTAGGTGCCTCTTCTTTTTTGTTAACAATTATTAACACACTCTCAGATGCAGCCAATTCACCGTCTGAGGCAGTGATTGTAACAGTATACTCCCCTTCATCTCCGTAAGTTGTCTGCCATTCACCTTCAGAATTAAGCGGTGTTGTATATTCAAAATTTAATTTGTCTTTATCAGGATCTTCAGCATCAATTGTGAGTTTTATTTTTTCGGTTTCCTGAGCAATTATTACTTTTGCATCAATTCCTTTCTCTACAATTCCTGCGGGTTCTTCCATTGTTTCCTCTTCAGCTGTTTCTCCTTCTGTGGGCGTATCTTCTTCGATTTTTATTTCTTCAATTGGTACAAATATCTCTTTTGGCTGTTCTTCAGTATCTCTAATACCCAAAACTTTCTTAACCCAGCCACCAAAATCCAAAGCGCTTGCATTAGCAGCGCAGGCACCAATTAAGCATGCTAATATTACTCCGATGATTAAGAATTTATTTTTTTTCATTTAATCCCCTCCCACTATATCTAATAAATATTGTTGTTATTTTTTAATACACAACTCATATATAAACTTTATGGTAGTTAATAATATATTATACTACTGAGTTGTTACTCTGCGTAATCGACCAAAACAATTAGTAATATATTTACAGATATATTCTGCTCAAATAAAGCAGAAATGGCTCCGCGGAGATTTGAACTCCGGACCACTCGATTATCAGTCGAGCGCTCGACCAGACTAAGCTACGGAGCCAAAAAAAAAGCCAAAGCAAATGCTTTGGCACACGCCCCTGGGCAGACTCGAACTGCCGACCTTGCGGTTAACAGCCGCACGCTCCACCTGTTGCTTCGCAAGAGAAAAGTCTCACTGCGTCTAAGCTACGGGGGCATTATTTGATGGAGCTAAAATTACAGTGTCACTAATTTCTTTATAAAACTTTCTGTGGTTGGTACAGTCTACTTAAGGGCGCAAATGCCACCTTATTACTTCTAAATAAAATTGTCTTAACACCCCCAATTTGACTTACCCCTATGGTCCAGCATAGTGTTTCTATTAATAAATAAATTCTTCCAAACGCATTTATGTTAACCTGCATATTGCAAAAAACCATGTCATACCTCTTTTGAATATTGTCTATTAGTCTATTTATTACAACTTGGGTTTAATACCCAGATGCTTGCATTGTTATTATTTTCCAGGTTGTTGTGGCCAAAAATCAATCTTGAAGATTTGTGTAATACCTGGGTACTCTGCACCATTGGGATAACAAATCCTATGATTCTTGATTTCTTTAGAAAAATTTATATTGTACGAGGTTTATAATATATTATATCATGAAAATTACAATAGATACAAAGGACGACTCGCATGATGACATAAAAAAAGTCATTAAATTACTGGCTCATCTCATAGGAGAAGGAGCAGATAAACCAGATATATCTGGCGATTCAGTGCAAGACAATTCAGTTCAACAAGGAAATGTTTTTGGTAATTTGTTCGGTAGCTCAGAGCCTGTTTTACAGGAAGAAACCACACCAGAATCAAAAGAAGATATATCAGTTGAACCCATTCCTTCAATAATACCTTACTAATAAATATATTTAAATAACTACTGCTTATTCTGTGAAGTATGAAATATAAATTCCTTGACAGGATTAGGTCGGATGTAATGTTTGAAGCCTATGGTAATAATTTAAAAGAACTATTTGAAAATTCCGCTGAAGCATTATTTAGTGTCATATGCAAAATCAGCAAAGTCCAGGCAAAAGAGTCAAAAACCGTTGATATTGAATCTGATAATCTGGAAAGTCTTATGATTGACTGGCTTCAATATCTTATCGCATTGGTTGACACTGAGCAACTTTTCTTTTCCAAGATTATTGTTGATGATGTGGATAAAACTTCAATTAAAGCTACGCTTTTCGGTGAACCTATCAGATCTGAATTAGGGGAAACAGTGGTTAAAGCTGTCACTTATTACAAATTTAATTTAGAAAAAGTCGATACAGGGTATAAAGTCACTGTTAGTCTTGATATATGATCATTCAATAATTTTGCTTGTTTCTGCAACCAAAGTATTTCCATCATACACTTTAAGGTACACTTTCTGCTCTTCACCTTTATCTGCGTTTAAATACCTTGAAATAAATTTGGTAATTTTATAATCTTTGGAAGTTCCGGCGCTAAGTGTTGGAAATGTAATATCTGCTCTTTCAATCACTTTAATTTCATCCGGATCACTGCTTGCATAACAAAATATTATAACTTTTGGCCTAAAATTTTTTTTCTGATTATCTACTGAAAAGCTAATCTCTTCAAGTTTTAACGGTAATCCATCATCATCTTTTTCAACATCCACACTTTTTATTGCAAGCTTTACTTTTCCAGACAGTGAAGGGTCCAGTTCCTCTGTTTCAGGAGTTTCTTCTGGCGTTTCAACAGGTTCTTCTTCAACTGTTGTTTCTTCCTCCGGAGTATTCTCAATGTCAGCAGGTTCTTCTACATCTGTTATCACTGCAGGGCCAGTTGAATCCTCTGTTGTACCACATTTTATCAAGCTGGAGATTGGATTAAATAATACAAGAGCAGTTAATACTAAGATCACAATCCAGTATATTGACCGTTCTATCATTAATTTATTAATTTTCAGGTGTATTTCAAATTGTTTATCATCCATTTTTTTAGTTTTTTCTTGCCCATTTTTTTTGAATTTATCAAATTCTTTGAACAAATCTTTACTATCTTCTGCCATACTAATCTTGTCTTGTTGAAAACAAATATTTAAACTTATCGGTAGCCAATTTGTTTTTAGTATTTGATTGTACCATAAAATACATTTATTATTAGTTTCTAGTTCATTATGGCAGCACAGAAGTTTTATAAACTACTCATCACTATCACAACTCAAAATGGTATATAAAGAAAAACTGCAAAAGATAAATGACTATGAATGGCTTCTGCCAAAAGCAGTCAGAAAAGAGATGAAAGTAGCCGGCAAATTAATTGCAAATAAGGCTATTTATGATGATATGGAAGATGGTACTATTGAACAGTTGAGCAATGTCTGCTGTTTACCAGGAGTAGTTGAGCCTGTTGTTGCGCTTCCGGATGCCCATTTTGGTTACGGCCTTCCTATGGGTGCAGTTGCAGCATTCGATGCAGAAGAAGGGGTTATAAGTTCTGGTCTTTGTGGATTTGATATAAATTGTGGAGTAAACTCTATTCGGACAAATTTGACTTATGATGAAGTCAAAGATAAACTTAAAGAATTAGTTCCAGCTTTATTTGATATTATTCCATGCGGTGTTGGCTCAAAAGGAAAAATAAGGTTAAATGATGATGATCTAAATCAGGTTCTGCAAAATGGGTGCACTTGGGCTGTTGAAAAAGGGTATGGCATAAAGGATGATCTACAAAATATGGAAGAAAATGGCAGGATGGCAGATGCTGACCCATTAAAAGTATCAGACCTTGCAAAGAAAAGGGGAAAACCTCAGCTTGGAACATTGGGTGCCGGCAACCATTTTTTGGAACTGCAGAAAGTTACAGATATTTATGATGATAAGGCAAAAGAATGGGGTATTAATGAAAAGGATCAGATTCTGATTATGCTTCATTGCGGCAGTAGAGGCTTAGGCCATCAGGTAGCAAGTGATTATTTGAAGATACAGGAAAAAGCTGTTAAAAAGTATAATATTTGGCTTCCTGATAGGCAGCTTGCGTGTGCTCCTGCAAAAAGTAAGGAAGGCATGGATTATTTTTCAGCTATGAAATGTGCTGTAAATTACTCTTTTACAAATAGGCTTATTATGACACACTGGATCAGAGAAACTTTTGAGAAAGTTTTTAAGAAAAGCTGGGAAGATATGGGTATGCATACTGTTTACGGTATTTGTCACAATGTTGTTAAGCTTGAAAAGCATACTGTAGATGGCGAAAAGAAGAATCTTTTCGTTCACAGAAAAGGCGCCACACGGTCTTTTCCTGATATTCCTGTTCTGCTTGCAGGCAGCATGGGCACTTCTTCATATATATTAAAGGGTACTAAGTTAGCGATGGAAAAATCTTTTGGCTCATCAGCTCATGGTGCAGGAAGAGCTATGTCAAGGCACGGCGCGTTAAATCAATTTAGGGGAGAAATGATTCAAAAAGAGCTTGCCTGTAAAGGTATCATTACAAAATCTCCGTCTCCAAAAAGCTTTGCAGAGGAAGCGCCTCTTGCCTACAAAGACGTTGAGAATGTTATTGACACAGTACATGGTTCTGGCATTTCATTAAAAACTGTAAGGATGGAGCCAATCGGTGTGCTAAAAGGCTAGTCACTAAGATTTCATCTAAACGCCTGTTTGATTCACATCCTTTCCATTTTTCTTTGTACATATCAAAAGCAATATGATATTGATTATTATGATGATAAAAGCCAGCATAAAAGCTGTCCTGATATCGTATCTATCTGTTAACAGTCCAAAAAATGGAGCTATTATGCTTGATGATAATTGTCCGGCAAAATTGCTAAGTGAAGCAACAGTAGCCCGATTATAGGACTGGATATTTTTATGGAAATAATCAGCGATGCTTACATCAAACACTCCAAGAAAATAGGCAATTATTATAGGAAATATTGCACCTATCATCTTCAAAGAAAAAAACATTCCGATGTAGCATAATGCAAAAACCGTTGCTACGATAAAAAGTACTTTTGTTTCTCCCAGTTTATCATCGATTTTATGCGCGTTTTTTGAGCCGATAGCCGACATTAAATTTATAAAAAAATAAGCGATTCCAAAATATGCAAGGGGCAATGATATGGATTTCAGGTACGGTTGATATAACATGTATCCTGACAGCCACACACCAAATATTATTGCGCTAAAAATTACAAGGAACCTTATTTTTGGGTGTGTTGAGGTAAATTTTACAGCCTCTTTAAGGTGTACTGCATAATTCACATTTTTAGTTTTTTTAGTATCAGTAAAGCTAAATGCAATAATGATAGAGATAAATACAGGTATTGCTGTATAATAAAAGACCAGCCTGAACCCCTTCACTGCTATTATGCTTCCAACAATCGAGGCAAGCCCCCACATCAGATAATTTATCGCAATTACATTCCCATACAATTTCTTAAATTTGTGCTGCTGGTTTATTTGCTGTAGGCTGTCATAAAAGAATGCATTGCCTGCAGCAAACCACATCGCGCTTGATACGCCAAATACGATCTCTGTTGCAAAAAATTGCCAGAAATTATGGCTGCTGCCATAAGCTATCCATGCAATAAAAAACAGGCTGTTGCTTATTATTAAGACCTTTTTTCTTCCAATGTGGTCAGCAATTAATCCGCTTGGTATTACAAAAATCATTGTAGCTATTGTGTAGACTGTGTGTAATACCATCACTTGAGTCATGCTCAAGCCATTTTCCTGCAGGAATAATACGTAAATTGGCGTAATAAATATTAAAGAGCTAAATATTCTATACAGGTAAAATTTCCATATATTATCTTTTATCTTTTGAGTTTTCATTTTATACCTTTGGAAAACAATACTGGCTAACAGAATCCGCAAATGTTTATATGTAGTCTTCCATTTTAATCAACGAGTACAAATCCTGAGTAATTTATAAATTTATCTGCCTTGTTTACTTAATGTGGCAGTGCCTGCCGGGTTAATAATACCGATTAGCAATATCCTTTCAACGCATAAAACCTGACAGTGCTATGATTACTAGGTTAAGATACAGCACTTATTGATATTATTTTCAGATGCTGTCAAATTTTGAAGGATTGGCTGGAAGCTGTAGATATTTTTTTTAAAGGGTTAACTTAACATCACAGCGTTAGCGCAGTCCTGTTTAGGCGTAATTAAAATGCATTTTCTCCTTCATGTGCATAATTCAAAAAATAGAAACTTTTAAATAGTTATGAGCTCAAATTCATTTAGCATAATAAAAAAGGTGATATAATGGATAAAAAAGCAATCTTCATGATGCATGCAGGAGTATGGATTTTTCTTGCTTTTGTCGTAGGTTTGGTAGTGATGTATCTTATCGCAAAAAAGACAATTCCTATCCCGCTTCCTGTATGTTAATTTTTTTTCTTTCTTTTAATAAAATTTAAAAACAAACGTATTATCTTGCTTTGTAATGGTGCATCAAAAGCCTAAAGGGACAGTAGATCTTTTTCCTGACGAAAAAAAGATCCAAAATTTAGTTTTTAATTCGCTTAGAAAAACCGCCGAAAATTTTGGTTTTTTTGAGGTAGATCCGCCAGTTATTGAATCGCTTGGTCTGCTTGAAGCAAAACAAGGTGAAGAGATAAAAAGTCAGATATTTACGACAGAAAAAAAAGGCGATGAAAACATTGCTCTTCGCGCAGAATTCACTCCATCTCTTGCAAGAATGTTTATCTCAAAACAAAAGGAGCTGCCAAAACCAGTCAAATGGTTCGCTTTGAATAAGGTATGGCGTTACGAGCGTCCTCAATCCGGACGAGACAGGGAATTCTTTCAGTTCAATTGCGAGATTTTTGGTTCAGGAAATCCAGAGTCTGATGCAGAAATGATATCGCTTGCAATTGAATCTTTGTGTTCACTTGGTTTAAAAGAATCCCAGTTTAAGCTAAAGATTAATAATCGGAAGCTTCTTGAAGGCATTGTATCTGACTTTACAGATAAAATCACCGAAGTTATTAAGGTGATTGATAAGAAGAATAAGATATCTGGATCCGTTTTTTTGGACATGCTTAAAGAAACAGGTGTTAAGAACTCTAGCAAGCTAAAAACGATTCTTGAAACTGAAGATATAAAAAAATTTGAAAAATTGAAATTAAACAGCCTGGCAAAAGATGGTCTGTTAGAACTGAAAAATATCCTGTCACTTGTTGATTCTCCCTGCATAACATTCAGTCCCTCTACAGCCCGCGGCCTTGCTTATTATACTGGTACGGTTTTCGAGATTTTTGATAAAGATGAAAAGCTGCGTTCAATTGCTGGCGGCGGGCGGTATGACAACATGATAGCGCAATTTCAGGGCATTGCATCTCCTGCGACAGGTTTTGGTATGGGTTACTCCACCTTAAAATTATTATTAGAGCAAAATGGTTTGCTCCCTAAGATTGACCTTGGTCCTGATTATTACATTGCTGTTGTTGACAAGACCGTTTTGAGGCAGGCGATGGAAGTGGCAAACAAGCTGCGGAAAAAATATGTTGTCAGTATCGACTTGATGGGCAGAAATCTAGGTAACCAATTTAAGTATGCAAATGCAATTAACGCTAAAAATGTGATCGTATTTGGTCCTGATGAATTTCAACAAGGCAAGCTCAAAATAAAAAATATGGAGACTGGAGATGAAAGGACTGTTGGAATTAGAGACATTCTCAGCTAAAAGCCTTCTTTTTCACCCCATCTCTCAGATTGAATAAGCCTGTATCCGCAGGTTCAGTTTAGCACAAATAAGCTATAATCTTCTTATTTTTGTTCTCCCCACCTGGAAAAGAACATGATGCCGAACACACAAATTATAGTCACCAAAAGTGCTGATATTACTGAATAGATATATCCTGTCCCTTCGATCCCTACCCTGCTGATCACCTCATCCACTATTGCTTTTATTGCATCTTTCCACACTAAAGCGATGACAAAAGCAAACGCGGCAAGTATTGCTGTTGCAGATTTATTTCTGATGTCTTTTTGCACTTCTACAGCCTTTCCCGGCATCTTCCGCACATACTTAATCACATTTTTTTTCATTTTTTATCACTCCACATTAATCTGTTTTTCCCTAACAGTGCTTAACACTAATCTTGTATTGGTCCTTTCAACAAAATCGTACGTCTGGATCTTTTTAAGGAAATTATCCATGGCTCTCCTGCTTCTAAACTTTGCAAGGATTGCCGCATCAAAATTTCCAGTAAGGTCATAGACTGCAAAAACGTTCCTATGGACGGCAATCTTCTTTTCGACCTCGTAAAGTTTTCCTTTGGAAATCTGTATTTCAATCAGAACTTCAACATCATAGCCTATTTTCTCATAATCTACTATGGTAGTATAGTGCGTAATTATCCCCTCTTTTTCAAGCCTTTTTACTCTGTTCATAGCTGTCGCTACTGAGACCTTTACCCTTTTTGCAATCTCCCTATAAGACAGCCTTGAATCGGCGATTAACGCATTTATTGTCTCTTTATCGACATTATCCAGTTCCATTTTATGCCTTACATTTGTTTAATCTGCCATAACTATTATAAGTTTTTTTAAACATATATTTAAAGTTTACTATAATTAATCAACATATGTTTAGAAAAAATACAAATAACTATATAAATGGTCAAAAATCATTGGTTCTTTATAGATTTAAACTGAGGTACCTAATGAAAAAAATTATTTTGATGATTGTTTTGATGATGGTTGCTCTATCTAGTTTCGTATCAGCCGCTGAATTATCAGATGTTATCAAAGCAATAGATACTGTATGGGTACTGGTCGCCTCATTTCTTGTTTTTTTTATGCAGGCAGGTTTTGGGATGGTTGAGGCAGGATTTATCCGGGCAAAAAGCTCTGTAAATATACTGATGAAAAATCTTCTGGATTTCAGTGCTGCCTCAATCGGCTATTTTATATGTGGTTTTGCAATAATGTTTGGTGTCGGTAATCCATTTTTTGGTAAGACCGGATTCTTTCTGTTAAATCTTCCATCGGAGATGAATGGTGTCCCTATGCTCGCTTTCTGGTTTTTTCAGGCAGTATTTGCAGCAGCAGCCGCAACAATTGTTGCAGGAGCGCTTGCTGAACGTTTGAAATTCAAAGCTTACATCATTTATTCATTTATTATTTCAGCTTTGATATATCCTTTGGTCGGTCATTGGATATGGGGCAGCGGCTGGATTGCAAATCTTGGTTTTTTGGATTTTGCAGGATCAACTGTTGTGCATGCAGTAGGTGGTTCAGCAGCTTTCATCGGAGCTTTATTGCTTGGCCCAAGGATAGGCAAATATAATGATGATGGGTCGGTGAATGCAATTCGCGGGCACAACCTGCCCCTGGCAGCATTGGGCACATTTATATTATGGTTCGGATGGTTCGGGTTTAATCCAGGGTCAACGCTATCAGCGATGGATACGCAGTTGATCTCAAAGATAGCTGTAAATACAAATCTTTCAGCAGCAGCAGGCGCAATCATTGCGATGGCTATAACCTGGTACAAGTATGGGAAAGCTGATTTTAGCATGACTATGAATGGGGCTCTTGCAGGTCTTGTGGCAATTACTGCCGGTGCAGCATTTGTACAGCCCCTAAGCTCAATAATGATAGGTGCGATTGCAGGATTTGTGGTAGTTTATGGTGTGTTATTTATTGATAAGATAAAAGTCGATGATCCGGTCGGGGCTGTTGCAGTGCATGGGTTATGCGGCATCTTTGGAACAATTGCAGTGGGCATTTTTCATGAAACTGAAGGCCTGCTGCTTGGTGGGGGAGTCAGATTACTTGGGATCCAGCTGATCGGGACGATCTCTGTAGTGCTTTTTGTTATTTTATCGATGTACCTTGTTTTTAAGATCATTGATAAGATATTTGGATTAAGGGTCAGTAGAGATGAGGAATTAAAAGGTGTTGACTTATCAGAGCATGGTGCAGAAGCATATGCTGATTTTCCGATAAGTGCAACAACAAACTAAATGGTGATATATATATGAAACTTATAAAAGCGATTTTCAGGCCTGAGAAACTGCGTGATGTAAAAAAGGCATTGTGGGAAGAGAAGGTTCGCATGATGACAGTAATAGATGTAAGAGGTTGCGGTCAGCAGAAGGGCTATCAATCAGGATATAGGGGGGTTATTACGGAAATAAATCTTCAGAGAAAAGTAATGATACTTATTGCAGTAAACGATAGCTATGTGGATCAGGCAGTAAAATCTATCATCAAAGGCGCACGGACTAACGGCGGTTCAATCGGTGATGGTAAGATATTTATACTTGACCTGATTGATTCTATTAGGATAAGGACAGGTGAAAGGGGTGTTGCTGCAATCGGTGGAGATTCAACTGAATTAAAAAGTCTAAAAAAAATGGAAAAGGTGGTTTAAATGAGCGAAAAAATAAAAAAAGTTATGGACAAGGCAAAACAAGATGATGTAAGGTTTGTACAGCTTCAGTTTACCGATATATATGGGACTATAAAGTCTGTAACAATACCTATCCATAAGTTGGATGAGTCGCTTGAAAAAGGGACCTGGTTTGACGGTTCTTCAATCGAAGGTTTTACACGGATTGCAGAATCAGATATGTTCCTGAAACCTGATCCAGAGACGTATGCATTGCTCCCTTGGGAAACAGGGGAAGGTGCAACTGCAAGGTTTATCTGTGATATTTACACACCGGACGGTGAGCCATTTGAAGGTGATCCAAGATATATCCTGAAAAAAGCTCTAAAAGAAGCAGAAGAAATGGGTTATGAATACAATGTTGGTCCGGAGCTGGAATTTTTCTTGTTTTTACCTAGGGAAAACGGAGAATTGATCCCGGTCACTCATGATAAAGCAGGCTATTTTGATTTTTCTCCAAGGGACCTTGCAGTCCAGGTAAGAAAAGACATAATCATGGCGCTTGAATCCATGGGCCTTGAAGTCGAGATGTCCCACCACGAGGTAGCTCCTGGCCAGCATGAAATTGACTTTAAGTACGGTCCAGCGCTAAAGCAGGCAGACAGGGCAATTACATTTAAGCACGTTGTAAAATCCATCTCTCAGAAGCATGGATTATATGCTACGTTTATGCCAAAGCCTTTGTTTGGCGTAAATGGGTCTGGGATGCATGTTCATCAGAGTCTGTTTGACATAAAATCCGCAAAAAATGCATTTTTCAAAGCAGATGACAAGTATAAATTAAGTGACCTGGCAAAAAGTTTCATTGCAGGGCAACTCTCTCACGTAAAAGCAATATCTGCAGTAACAGCCCCGACAGTGAACTCATACAAACGGCTTGTTCCTGGTTATGAAGCTCCGGTCTATATCTGCTGGGCGCAAAAAAACCGTTCAGCTTTGATTAGGATCCCAAGATATTCTGTCGGAAGAGAGCAGGCGACAAGAGCAGAGCTAAGGTGCCCTGATCCAAGCTGCAATCCTTATATGGCGTTTGCAGTGATGCTTAAAAGCGGGCTTGACGGGATCAAGAAGAAGCTGGTTCCTCCAACACCTGTTGAAGAAGATGTATATAAATTTGACGCAGCAAAAAGAGAAACCCATAAGATTGACACGCTGCCAGGTTCGCTCGGGGATGCAGTCTCGGAGCTTAAGAAAGATAAAGTGATCCAGGAAGCGCTTGGAAAGCACACCTATCCAATTTACATTTCAGCAAAGACAGCAGAACACGACGATTATAGGATTCAGGTAACGCAATGGGAATTGGACAAGTATTTTGATAATACTTAATTTTTTTTCTTTTTCTTAAAATATGTTTTATTGAAAAAATAAATTATGTTAAGTTGTGTATCTTTTAATCTTCTTAGGGATTGCTGCAAAAATACAATAATATACCTGTGTGTTTCAAAAATACTATATTAAATTTAGAGCGTAACTGGAACTCTGGTAACATGAACTCTGGTTACTATTTCAAAAATACTATATTAAATTTAGAGCTCTGCTGGTGTTATGGGTACTGCCTCTGCTGGTTAATTTCAAAAATACTATATTAAATTTAGAGCGGGATAAAATACCCAAATTCCAACTTCTTAGCCTGTATTAATTAATAAACTGTTTTAATTTATAAATAACTTCCGAATTAATTCAGCGAGTCAGCAAATAATAAAATTATATTTATAAATAAGATTGCTCTTTTTTATAGGTTCACTGAATTTATATGATGTTATCCATAGAATTCTTTTCAATCCCAATTATCTCTTTTTTATAATTAGAATTCCACAAGCGAAATATTATAACTGAATCTTCTTCAGGATTTATAACTTCTTTGAGCCTCATTTTTAGCTCTTTTAAATTTGCATCAGTTAAATCTCCTTCAAATACTGAATTTTGTATATGCTCAAGATATTCTCTGCATATTTTCATGATTTTAGTAACTCTTTTAACATTTACATCATAAATAAGTATTACTCTCATAAATTCTCACCAGTATATCTTAAATGATTTGTATTTTTCCCCTTCCAGAAGATGCTTAATTATTTTATAGCACTCCAGCCTTATCATATACTTATACGATACATTCCTATTTAGCTTAGGATATTTTATGGTGCTTTTTAATTTGGTATCATATTCCCTTATAAACAATTTTCTCCCATCATTATTAAGATAACAGTAATTAAGCTCTTTATCAAAATGTTCTGGCTTGATTATGTTTTTATTAATAAGCGTAAATATTACCCTATCAACTATCAGGGGCTTGAATATATCGCTTAAGTCCAGATTAAGAGAATATCTTCTTTCAAAAGGCTCATGAAGATAAGATATTCTTGGATCCAGCTGTGTTTTGAATATCTCTGATAATACAGTTGTATAAAACAAAGAATTACCAAAGCTGATCAGCGTATTAATGAAATTATCCGGCGGCTGCCTTGTCCTTTTTACAAATTCAAAATCTTTGTCTTTGATTATTTTGTTGAATTGCCTGTAATATAGTTGCCTTGCTTCTGCTTCAAGCAAAAGAAGGCATTGAACTTTATTTATTCTATCTATTTTTTCAAGTTTTTCCTGCATTTTTTTAGATTCTTCTGATAAGCTGTATTGCATAAGGGTTTTTCTGATATTATGAAGTGCCCCTCTCAAAAATTCTTTTCCCATTTCAGTTCTTTCTTTGTGGTTGGTATAACACTTTACCTGTTCTATTAACAGTTTCCCTGAAACGTTTTCTTGCCTGGGTGCAAAAACACCGCAGTAAAACCCGTAATAATTAAAGAAATATACTGGTATGTGGTTTTTAGCGAGAATCTGTAAAAGTTTGGAATTAAGGCTTATTTCACTGATAGCGTAAATACCGTCTACATCATTTATGGGAATTATTTTCTTTGTATTCTCATTAGAGAAAATAAGGGTATTATCTTTTCTTTCTAAAGTACCATTTTGCGTTAGGTATATGTCTTTCATTCTATCCAGCAATAATCAAAAAATGAGCAGCCTTTACACTCTTTTTTCTTTATTAGTTTTAGAGGCATTTTTTCTTTAATTATGTTTTTGATACTTATAATTGTTCTTTTAAGCTCTTCCTTATTTTTACCATTTAACAATATTTCGTATTCGTTGCCATGAGTTAAGTCTTTAATAATTCCCTTCAACTCAACCCCTCTTTTAGCAAAATAATCTAAATAGTATAATAATTGCAATTTAGTGCCCTTTAAATTAGAAGAAGTTTTTTTGTATTCTATTAGGCAGTTGCCCTTTATGTCATCTATCTTTATTTTCTCAAAAATATATTCTTTAGGTCTCTGCTCCTTGTGCATCAGCTCTCCAATTTTTACAATTTCACTTCTAAAATTCAGGCCATAATAATAAAGGTAAGCCTGCCTTTGGCAATGGAAGAAATTCTTGATTAATGTTCCTGTAATTTTCATAAAATTAAAGCATTATTATTTTTTTCAAACACAAAACCAATCTCATTGGAATAAAGTTCATTATGCCTTTCAATATTTAAATAATGTAATTTTCCAAAAACTTCGATAATTTTATTGTTAAGTAAATCATTAAATGCGTTTTTATTAATATCAATCATAAAATTTTGCATTTGTGTTTTAATTTTTTTAAGTTCACCAACCTTTTTAAACAGTTCATTCTTTTTTATACTATTTAAGGATATTACTATTTTTTTATAGTCTTCCAATAATGGTCGACTTTCTTTATTTAAAATAAATATAGATTCTAAATAATTTTTTTCATCAATTATACTAAAACTCTTGGATATATCTTCAAACGGCAGATTATTAAACGAGAAATTTATCATTCTATGTTCATGTATTTCATGAAAATACAAATCAACAGTTTCTTTCAGATCAAATCTTTTAATTTTTTTAAAAATATCTTTCAATGTTTGCCAAATGAAAGAATCTTTAATAATATAAGATGCATATTCTTTATTATTGTTTTGGTCATCAATTAAAGAATTAATTATATAAACATTGCCTTGTTTAATTTCATTATATCTATTACACCTGCCGGCTCTTTGCGATAAACTATCAATAGTGCTAAGGTCAGTATAACATTCATCTGAAGTAATGTCGACTCCTGCCTCAATAACTTGTGTTGATACTATAATGTATTTCTGATTTTTATATTTAGCTAACTTTATTATCTCTTTTATTTTCTCTATTCGGGTTTTAGGCAATATATTAGTTGATAGGTATATTTTTTTATGTTCACAGAATCTTTGGTCAGAATTAATATTTTCAAATAATCTAACTGAAGATTTTTTTGTGTTTAACACAAATAAATACTTATTTTTATTTTCTTTTTCATAATTTCTTACAAAAAGGTCATACAGTTGTTTAACTGTTAATTTCTCATTTATTATTTCAAAATTTACTTTATTTGATGCTACATCACTATTGAATAGCTCTAAATCTGATAATTCTTTTGAATCTTCCTTTGAAAATATCAATGGCTGAGTTGCAGTCATGAATATAAAATATATGTCAAATTTTTCTGCCAAGATCTTGAAAACTATATTTATAGTACCCCAATATTTATCATTTATAAATTGAACTTCATCTAGAATTATGATTGAACCACATAAATTATGAAATTTAATTGAAAAACTATTTTTATTTGAAAATATTGAGAGTAATAATTGAATGTATGTTGAAACGACTAAGTTTGATTCCCAACTGTTGACAAAAAGCAAATCGTTTAAATAATTATCTTCATTGTAATAATTTTCGCTTTTTATTTCCAGTAAAGATAAATAATGGTTTTTTAGCAGATATTCTGTTTCGTTATTTAGAAAGGAAGAACCATAGTAATTTTCTAAAACTTTCTTAAACACATCGTGTGTTTGTTCAATTATTGAAGTATAAGGCAAAATATATATAATTTTATGATGATTTTTTAATTCATTCTGTAACTTAATACTAAATGACAATGAAGTCAGGGTTTTTCCTATTCCAGTAGGTGCAGTTATTGTGTATATCCTTTCATTTATATATATTTTCTTTGATAGGACTTTATTTTTAAACCTATTTTTTAAAATATACGCAGAATTTTTATTGTCAAACTGATTAGGGTATTCATCTTGAAGTTTATTCAAATATTTTTCTACAACTTCTAAATTAAAATTCTGCTCTGGTACTCTATAATCTAGAATATTAGCTGCATCTTTTTTATCAGAATCAAGTAAAACAGAAAACATTAATTTAGTTATCAAGAACAATTCTATTTTATCTTCTTCATTAAATTTTTTCAATGTGTCAAATATTTTCTTATCTGTTTCTTCAACTACTTTGATTTGTGCAACAATATCGCTGAAACTTAGATTAAATTTTTTTAATTTATTATCATAAAATTCCATAATTTCTTTATCGTTTTTTAGTTCATCAAAATTATTCTTTAATTTATTCATTTTAGTTTTGTGCAATTCAAATAAATTTACAAGATTGCCGTGATGATTTTTTATCACTAATGCGCCTAAATAGGAAAAGATTTCATTGACATTTTTTTGAGTACAATACACATTCAATACATATCTAGAAATAAAAGATGAGATTGGTGCATGATTTTCATGCGGAGCATTGGTTGCCTGATTTAATATGAAATCCTGAAAAGATTTTAAAGATTTCCCAGCATCATGTATTATTCCCACAATGTAGGTAATCTCTGATAAATTCTCAGCCGAAATAGTATTAAATTTCAAATCTAATCTGTCTATAATAAATTTAGAATTCTTAGCAACATTCAATAAATGTTCTTCTAAATTTTTTTTATTAGGATGTGAATATTTCATAAAAAACTGATATTTTCTTTACCATCAGTATATACATTATTGAGTTGACCATCAATGATTTCTATCTTATTTCCATTAAACTCGCATAAAACTTCTTCTGATCTCTGGATTGTCCTATCGCTATTGAAATCTAAAGGCATAATATCCTTCACATACCGCTTTTCAAAATTATTAATATCTAATGTGCCTTTAATGTTCTTTACTAAAATAGTTGAATTAGAATGTTTTAATTTTTCTGATAATATAAATTTTTTAACAGAAACTAATTCAATATCACCCTTGAATTGTCTTTGACCTAAATAAACACCATACCCTAAATCTCGTTTATTAATCTTATTTTTTAAAGTTTCTAATAATTTTTTTGTTTCTTCATTTTTATAGGATAAATATATCATATATTGTAATGAGGTTCCTATTTTTGACATAATTATTTCGAGTTTAATTTGCGTATAGCCTATCTTATCGCTTCTGTAATTTAGTGTATGCACCATCTTTTTTAATGGACACTCAATTTTAACTGCAATTCCTAAATTATCGCTATTAAATTGCTCATAATACGAATCCCTCGGCATTTTCAATATAGAGGCCAGTATTCCCATGATATTGGTCCTTGTTGGGCAATAATAAGATAATGATGAAGTGTTTGTATAAAACCTTCTCCAATTGGCCATATTGCCTGTCAACTTAAACACAAATGTTTCTTGTTCCATATGTTCACTTTAGAGGGATATTATTTCCAATTTATTGTCTAAAATTGTTTTAAAAGATTCTATGTCTGTTTTTTTTTCATTATCATACAATTTTAATTTATCATCTATCCATATTATTACATGGCTAATAAGTTGATTGTTTTTCTTTATATATTCCATCAAACCTGAAATATCAAGTTTAACATTTTCTATAGATAATAAATTTTCATTTGAATTTAATTTTACATATTCCCTTAAATCCTTTAGGTTAATATTTTTTTCAGTTTCTAATCTAAGATAAAATCTAGGGTATTGACCAGTTTTACTTCTTGTCTTACAAAGAGGTATTGCCTTAATCATGGCATTATCGAATTTCTGAATATCCTCATCTGTTAGTCTGGTGCCAATAGCATTATGAGAATTAATTGAACCAGAAACACCTATAAAGGAATACACTACCCTGTAATCCGAACCAATGCCTTCTTGGCTTGAAAAAGTGGATGTAATTGTTTTTGTTTTTTGAAGCTCGACTTTATTTAAAGAATTTCCCCATGTTAATTGAATTGGCCCTGTATAACTTTCAGAAGTCCCTTTCTTAGATTCGTCATCTTTTTGCGCTAAAACCCCTCCGAACATCCTTATATCAATACATTTCAAGAAATCTTTTCCAAGTTGCTTTCCTCTTTCTTTACTATCTTTAGTTTCATTATCAACAAACAAAGTTTCACCTTGAAAATTTTTAAGGTAATCTCTAATATATCTCTTGATTCTGACATCCGAAACTAGATTGATACTATTATTTTTGTCCATCCTTGGTTTATTTTCATCATCCATGTCGCCATTTGGATTACATTTATTTGCGTCATATAAAAACAATATTTCCGAATTTTTTTTAATTGTTTCATTCATTTTTCTCACCTTTGTCTAATTTTTTTGAATATTTTTGACCTATATACCTTCCAAGTTCAATCCCGAGTAGGATGTAATAATTAACTTCTATATTTTGCAGGTTTCCTTTCTTAAAAATTTTACCAATAATTTCCGCTACGTAAGTCCTTTCAGCATTATCATATTTGTCTATCTTATAAATTGTGCAATACTCTTTAAATTCATTAAATAATTCCATTAACTTATGCTCATTTATCCCATCAAAACCTACTTTTTTTATGAATGTACTGCTTTTATTTCTCTGTTCCCTGATTATTTTATTTATAAGGTATCCAAAAGTAATCAAGCCCCTTTCAATCGCTATCAAATCCGGATTCTTATTAAAAAAGTCTATCAAATCTTTATTCTCGAGTTTGGTATATGTCTCAATTTCCATTTTATTCATCTCCATATTTTTATTTAATATTAAAAAATCAATAAACAAGAAAGATTTTAACATATTTTGATGGTTTTCATATAACTTTTTATCATAATAATTCTTTTTGTAATTAGCAAGAACCGTTTCAATTATGTACTTTTTATCAATTGGTATTTTATTATAGATGGAATCAATCAGATTAATTAAATCTTTGGCAATTTTTTCATCCTTAAATAATTTATTAGAAAACAATATCTTTTTTATCTCTCCTAAATTATACTGATAATTATCGTTTGCAAAAATCTTATTTATATTGCCAATTAATTTATCGATTTTTATTAATTCAAATAATGATAAATCAGGTATATCCTTAATTATTTTAAATTGCGATTGTTTTTTGTATATGAACATCAATGAAAAAATCAGATTATCTTTTTTTGAATTTTCAAGATTTTTTATCGATTTTTTCCCGAATTTTCTGTTTAATTGTTCGTTCAATTTCATTAAAACATATCCAAAATCTTCGTCACTATAAAAGTTAGCAGGTATAACCATAAATTCGAAATTCAGATACCTATTTTTAGAATTCAAATCATATAATAGATTCTGTCCTGTCTTCGTATACACGAAACATTCTTTGCATATTGAGAATGATTTTGTTGAATTATTGTTTTTGCCCTTGTTCAGACCATTATAGAAAAATTCGGCTTTATCAAGATTATAAAATGTCAAAGGAAATTTTACTTCCTGGATTATATCTTTAGTATTATTACATATATGACATCTGCCTTTTTTTGTATAATTAATTATCTTTTGAATGTAAAAATGGTAAATAACATCGATATAATCCTCTTTATATTGTGATTTTAATATATGTTCTCCATCTATTTTTAATACAAACGCCCCGCAATGATTTTGAAATTTTTTTTTAGTTATCAATTCGCTTATTTTATTTTTAGCATTATTGATGTAATCAAGAGAATTAATTTCTTCAATTAAATCAGCATTATCTATTTTTTTATAATTGATTGATGGTTTATTATTTTCAAATAAATAAAAATGTTGCATCACATTCGCCAGATATGTTATCATACCTGTTTTTTCAGGAAATTTATTTTTTAATAAAGTTAAAAAATCATAAAGTGTATTTGATAAATGATAATGAATATTATTTGTATAAAAAGATATTTTAGGGCCATTTGATGATTCCTTTTCAAGACATAAAAACTCCCCAACTTCTTCTTGTTTACCATAATTCATATCAATCTTATCATTTTGAGTGTCAAAATTAATAATTAGGGGGTATAAATCCATCTTATCGACTGTTTGTGTAATTTTATTGAATTTGTTTTTCACAACATCTGGTGAAAAAGAAATAGCTTTAAGTATAGAAAATTTATCATTCAAATTGATATTGTTCTTACCCCATTCAGTAAAACAATTAATCATTTTTTCACCATAAACCCCATCCCAAAGCTGTTCCTCTCACCGAATCCTGCATCAAGGCAGACTTGAAATATTGCCAACTGCTCATCTGAAATGCGATTAAATTTAAAATAAAGCTTATTTCCTATTGCATTGAATCTTTTATTGTCTTCCAGAAGTATTGGAATTGAAAAATGCTTAAGTTTATGGTTATTTTTTATTAATCCAATTTCAATATTTTCAAACAGTTTAAAATCCTCACCAATTTCTTTCTGCCTTAAATGGTTATACTTCCTGATAAGATTTATGCTAAGCTGATTAAGAAATTCTTCTTTATTTTCATCATAAAGTAAAGGTAAAATCTTATTTTCAGTGTGTTTTGTCAGATTAATTATACTCAAAGTTTCAATTATGTTTTTATTATTAAGAACAAAATTTCTTACTTCAATCCCTTCAACATTAAAAGAACCTTCACCAAGATTAATTGTGCAGTCTTCTTTAATATTAAAAAACAAATGCTCAATTATTTTAGGTATAGGAGAAGATAAAACAAGATTATAATTACAATTCTCTTTGATCTGTCTGTCCTTAACAGGATAAATGTTCCCAAAGCAGAATCCCTTAAATTTTTTTCCTTCATGAATACTAGCTAAATCTTTATTAGATGCTAAAATTTTATAAATATAACCATTCATTGCTGAGAAATACTTAGTAAGAAATTCTTTTTGTGATAGCGAATTATTCGCCCTTAGATTTAAAATTATGCGAATTTTTATCCCCTTATTAAAAAATACACTATGTTTTAAATAATTTATGTTTTTAACATTAAATAAGGGTGCGTGTACTAAGAGCAGGTAAAATAGTCAAATTTTACAATTTTATTTTAGATTGACTCAATTAGTGCCAAATAACTTCAGTTTTAGATTAACTTCCATGTATATCATCCCTTAAAATATGCATTACTTGTTCTAGGTTATCTTTAGATAAAATCCTTAAATCTCTCAATCAACTAAATAACTATATACAATCACCTGATCTCCTTCTCCCTGTAAATATTTAAAATCAGCCTTGTTCTTGTTGACTCAACCCCCGGCTCCTGTTGCAGTTTTTTTACAAAATCATCCAGCTGTCTTGTCGTATGAAACCTGGCAAGAATCTCAGCATCATAATCCCCTGTCATATCAACCACAAGAAATACGTTGGGATTCACAGAATATTTTTTAGCGATCTCATAAAACCCGCCCTTTTTGATTCGAAGCGCAATCAAAACCTCGATGGCATATCCCAGCTTTGTGTAATCCACGCTTATCATCTTTTTTTTTATCACACCGATTTTTTTAAGCTTCTCAATCCTGTTATGTGCAGTTCCGACGGCAATATTGCACTTTAATGCGATCTCCCTGTTGGTAATGTCAGCATCAAACAAAAGCAGGTTGACAATTTTCTTGT
Source organism: Nanobdellota archaeon (assembly GCA_043818675.1). Classification (GTDB taxonomy): domain Archaea; phylum Nanobdellota; class Nanobdellia; order Woesearchaeales; family DATDXC01; genus JBDRFR01. Next base: position 15,221 of record JBDRFR010000112.1, on the reverse strand, counting down.
CGATAGCATCAATATTTTTGTTCATTTTTGATCTCATAACCTATTGAAAATATGAACATATATATAAATTTTTTCATTTTTTTATTATTTTGTTCAGAAATAGTATGAATAATTATTTAAAAGTTCATATCATATCATTCTTTATGGCAAAACTAAAATTCAGAAACCCAAACATACGAAAAATATTTGCAGATGTGAAGCCAAACCTGATAAGGGAACAATTTCCTTTTGATAGGCCGCCAAGGATACTTTTTGACAGCAATCCTCCTTCCATTGTAGAGGGCCATCAGATGTGGATAACAGATACAACATTTAGGGATGGCCAGCAGTCAAGACCACCATATACCCCGGAGCAGATAAGGGACCTTTATGTCCTTATGTCAAGGCTTGACAACGGCACAGGTACAATTCGTCAGTCAGAATTTTTTCTTTACAGCCCAATTGACAGAAAAGCTCTTCAGCTTTGCAGGCAGGAAAACCTTAACTATCCAGAAATTACCGGATGGATACGTGCAGTTCCTGCTGATTTTGCTCTTGTAAAAGAAATGGGTCTTAAAGAGACAGGAATCCTGACATCAATATCAGATTATCACATATACCTTAAGATGGGCCTTACAAGGAAAACCTTTATTGACAAATACATGGCAGTTGTGGATAAATCCATTGAAAGCGGCATACTTCCAAGATGCCACCTTGAGGATGTTACAAGAGCTGATTTTTATCGTTCAGTTATCCCATTTGTTCAAAGGCTTATGAAAACTTCTGAAGATGCAAAAGTCCAGATAAAAATCAGGCTTTGTGATACAATGGGCTTTGGTGTTTCATACCCTGAAGCTGCTCTTCCAAGAAGCATTCCAAAAATAATAGGTATATTAAGGAAGGAATGCGGAGTTTCTCCAGATCAGCTTGAGTGGCATGGCCATAACGATTTTCATAAGGTTGCAGCAAACGCAGAAGCAGCATGGCTTTATGGCTGCTCTGCTGTCAATGGTACTCTTGCAGGAGTAGGAGAAAGGACAGGAAATCCTCCGTTGGAAGGTATGATAATGCTGCTTACCGGGTTAGCAGACATTCCAATAAAACAAACTGAGGGTAATGGGATAGATATGCTTGTCATTAGTGAGTTGGCAAAATATCTAAAAAGTACAGGCATGGAAATTCCGAAAAATTATCCTCTAATTGGAGATGGATGTAATACAACATGCGCAGGGATCCATGCAGATGGCGCAATAAAAAACGAAGAAATTTACCAGACATGCGATATGGGATCTTTAGTTGGAAAGCCGCTTAGAGTAGCTGTAACAAATGTATCAGGTATTGCAGGAATTGTCAGGTGGACTCATGAAAATATTGACCTGAAAGTAGATGGGTATAAAATTGGAAAAGACCATCCTGGTGTTGCAGAAATAGGAAGAAAGGTAAGTGCCGAGTATGATGAAGGAAGAACCTTATCAATGTCAGATGAAGAAATGCATAAGCTGGTATTGCAGTATATTCCTGAGGCTTCCATATATTCATTAGCTGCAATTCAGCAATCTGCAGCTAATTATGTTTCAACTGATTTTGAAAAGCCTATCAATAAAGGCGCGCTTAAGAAAACTCAGCATGTTAAAAGTCTAGCAGATAACCCATTAGTTGCAGCTGCCTATATCACAGATAAAGACGGAAGGATTATTACTTTTGCTGTAGGTGAAGAATCAAGGTATATGTACAATGGAATAAAAAAAGGATCATATCTAGTTCATCCCTGGCATCATGAGGTTACTACAAATGGTAATACGTTTATCTCAGAACTGTTTAAGTCCCGGATGACAAACGCACTGTGCATGACCATAGCAGCACCGATTAGTGATTCAACAGGCTCTATGATGGGAATATATAATATAGATCTAAATTTAAAACAAGTTTCAAATAAGGCAGATTAGGTAATCGGTTGTTTTGAAATGTTTTTCATTACAACCCCGTACAAATACATTTACATAAACAGCCCTATATTATTGCATCTGAAAAGATATTGTTGCATCCAATATTATATTCCAAAATCAGAACTTGCCTTAATAATCAAACCCGCAGCTCTTAACAATCTCCTTTTCCCTTGTAATCAAAAGCCCTTCAACATCATCCAGGCTTTCAATTAACTCTAATCCTTTTTCTTTTCCTAAAACAAACACAGATGTTGCAATTGCATCCGCATCAACCGCATGCTCTGAAATAATCGTAACAGATATCAGAGAGGCTGCAGAATATCCTGTACGTGGATCAACTATATGGTGAAACGTTTTATTTTCATCAAAATACCGCTCATAATCTCCTGACGTTACAACCGCCTTATCTTTAAGCGGGATTATCGTTATGAATTCATCTTTTTCCCTAGGATTTTGCAGCGCAATCTGCCAGTTATCTTTTCCTTTGGTCCCGATTGTTTTCATATCGCCTCCCGCATTTACAAGCGCATTCTCAATTCCGCTATTTCTTAAGATTTCGATTGCTTTGTCAACAGCATATCCTTTTGCAATACCGCCCAGTGTAATGCTCATGTTTTGTCCTCGTAGTAAGATCAATCCTTCCTTCATAAATATATAATCATAATTCACAAGCCTTAACACGTTTGTAATCTCTTCCTTATTTGGCGGCCGTTGTAATTCACCAAAACTGTAAGTGTACAAATCCAATAGCGGCTGTACAGTGATATCAAACGCTCCACTGCTCAAATTTGAATAAAATCTTGCTCTTTGGATGTTAGCTATCAGGTCTTCTGACGGATTCTCAACAAACCCCTGTGTATTTAACAAATACACTTCACTATCATTATTATAATTACTGAGAAGATTATCAATTCTTTCAATTTCGAGAAACGCAGAGCTAATTGCATTATTTGCCTTATCCTTATCTGCATCATAGACTGTAATTGTGACGTACGTGCCCATTAATTTCTTTGTTTGTTCAGATGCGCATCCTATAAGAAGGAGTGCCATAATCACAATAATTATTTTTTTACCTGTCATAATTATAATCTTTTTTGATGTTTTTTAAATATTCGCATTTCTAATATCACAAAACTTAAATAATAACTATTAAATATTTATTTCATGTCATTTTTCACTGGAGGTATCCATCCTTCTTTTAATAAGGTACAGGATAGTATCGAAGTAGCTAAAATTCCAAGAAGAGTGATCTTGCCTTTGAGTCAGCATATAGGAGCGCCATGTGAGCCTTTGGTAAAAATTGGTGATACAGTTAAAATTGGACAAAAAATTGCCCAGTCCAATAAATTCATATCCGCGCCTATTCATTCTTCAGTATCCGGTATTGTTACTGAAATTTCAGTTAAGCCTCATCCGGTGCTTAATAAATGTGTAGCTGTTGTGATTGAATCTTCCGGCCCGCTTGAATGGGACAATTCTGTTAAAAAACGCGAAGATATTGATTCTTTGGAAAATGTCGAGTTGGTTAAGATTATTAACAATGCAGGAATTGTTGGTTTAGGCGGCGCTGCGTTCCCAACTCATGTGAAGTTAAGTCCTCCACCCGGTAAAAGGATCGATACTGTTATTTTAAACGGCGCAGAATGCGAGCCCTACCTATCCTGTGATCATAGATTGATGCTTGAAAAAACTGAAGAAGTCTTGAAAGGGTTTTTGTTAATAAAAAAAATATTAAAATCCAGGAATGCCGTTATTGGAACTGAGCAAAACAAAGAAAACTCAGCAGCCTTTTTTAGAAACAAAATCACAGAGCTCGGAGGCAAAGTAGGAGTGCAGGTTTTGGAAACTAAATATCCTCAAGGATCTGAGAAAATGCTAATCTACGCAATGACTCAAAGAAAGGTCCCGGCCGGTGGGTTGCCGCTTGATATTGGCTGTTTAGTCATAAATGTCCAGACCGCAAAAGCTGTCTATGACGCTGTGTATGAAGGCAAGCCTCTGATTGAACGGGTTATAACAATAGCTGGAGGAGTAAACAAACCAAAAAATATTTTAGTAAAGATAGGTACTCCATTCAAAGAATTGATCGAAGAATGCGGCGGTTCTAAAGGACAAATTGGCAAGATTATTTCAGGCGGTCCGATGATGGGTATTTCGCAATATACTGACGAAGTTCCGGTTATTAAAGGCACGTCAGGCATTTTGGTGCAGTTAAAAAATGAGATAAATCTTGAAAATGCAGGTGATTGTATCAGATGTTCGCGTTGCGTTGACGCATGTCCCATGAATTTGATGCCAAACATTATAACTCGTCTTACTAAAAATGATTTGATAAAGCAAGCCCAGAATTTTTATCCTAAGGATTGTTTTGAATGCGGTTGTTGCAGCTATGTTTGTCCCAGTAAAATTCCTTTGGTGCATTATATAAAACTAGCAAAGAGTTCAATATGACTCCTGAAGAAAAGAAGAAATTTGACGAAGTTATGAAAAAAGTGTACGGTAATTCTTCAATGGAAGAAGAATTAGACGATATTGGTAAAGATTCCACAGCAGAAAGCTCTGATGATGGTTTGGATAGTATTGGCATTGACGGCGAATCCAAAGAGGAAGATGTATCCGCTACCGATGATCTCGATGTTAGAGAATCTTCTGATGACGATCTTTCTGATTTGGACAATGTTGGTAAAGACGTTCAATCCACTGCGGATGCTGATAACAACGTTACAGAATTTTCTGATGATGACGCTCTTTCTGACTTGGACAATATCGGTAAAGACGTTCAATCCACTGTGGATGCTGATAACAACGTTACAGAATTTTCTGATGATGATGATTTATCTGACTTGGACAATGTCGGTAAAGACGTTCAATCCACTGTAGAGGATGACAGCAGTGTTGCAGAATCTTCTGATGATGATCTGGACGATATCGATGTTTCATCGGTTGATGATGAGAACCCTATTTTAGAAGATTCTGAAAATATCGACGATTCTATGGCTGAAGACAGTAGTGATGAGCATCCTGTTGCAGAAGATACTGTTGACGACCTTTCTGCTGTGAGCCATTTTAAAAAAGAATCTATTAAATACCACACCGATAAAAAAAATACTATCACCAAACAAGATAAAATGAGTGCAAAAGGTACTGCACAAAACGACTCTGTGAAAGCATCTGATAAGGATGAAGCGGGGTTTACAATTAGCTCAAGCCCCCACATTAAAGACAAGTCAACTGTTAGCAGTATTATGTGGTGTGTTGTTGTTGCATTACTGCCTGCAGCAATCGCCGGAATTTATTATTTTAAGTTCAAGGCCTTTCTTATTATATTTCTTAGCGTTTTATCAGCAGTATTAACTGAGTTTTTAATTTTTAAATTCACAAAAAAAGAAATAAAGCAGCTGGACGGCTCAGCTGTAATAACCGGTTTATTGCTTGCTTTAGTGTTACCACCCACAGTACCTTTATGGATGCCTGTCCTTGGCGCTGTTTTTGCAATTACAATTGGCAAACAGATTTTTGGCGGGCTAAGCCATAACATTTTTAACCCTGCTTTAGTGGGCCGTGTTTTCTTGACAATCTCTTTTCCAGCTTTAATGTCGCGATTTATTTTGCCGGACGGCGTAACTGGCGCAACCCCTTTAGCTTTATTAAAATATGATGGCATAATAACTTCATATTCCAGTTTATTTTTTGGTAATGTTGGAGGCAGTATTGGCGAGACATCAGCCTTGGCAATCCTGTTTGGGGCAGCTTTTCTATTCTACAAAAAGGTAATCGATTGGCGAATACCTGCTGCTTATTTGGGGACAGTATTCATTTTGACTTTAACCCAAAAACCAGTATTCCATCTTCTGGCAGGCGGCCTTTTAATAGGCGCATTTTTCATGGCCACTGACTATGTCACAAGGCCGGTTACAAAAAACGGCCGGATCATTTTTGGTATTGGTTGCGGGGTTTTGACTGTCGTAATCAGGCTTTTTGGCAGTTATCCAGAGGGTGTGATGTTTTCAATTTTGCTTATGAACGCCGCAACGCCATTGATTGACAGGTTTACTATGCCAAAACCTTTCGGTTCCAAAAGCCAAATTCAAGCCAAAAAAATCGAAGCAGAAGAAAAAATCATTAAAGAAAAGATAGCAAGGATGCTAAATGAATGATATTATTAAGCTTGGATTAATCTTAATGGCAATCGGCCTAATCTCATCGTTAGCATTAGCTTTAACTTTTGAATTCACTGCGGATAAGATCAAATTTCAGGAAGATAATAAACTAAAAAAATCATTAAAAAAGGCCCTGCCGGATGCAGACCACTTCGAAAAATACAATAATTATTACAAGGCCTTTAAAAAAGAGGAACTTATCGGCAGGGTAATGGAAGTCCACACTCAGGGATATTCGTCTTTGATAAAGCTTCTCGTGGGCTTAGACCTGGACAATAAAGTTATCGGCATATCTGTTACTGACCAGCTTGAAACGCCCGGATTAGGTGGCAATATTGCCAAAGATTCATTTTTAGGCCAATTTATCGGTAAGGACATCCTTTCCCTGAAACTTTCAAAGCATGGCGGTGCAATTGACGGCATTACTGGTGCAACTATTAGCTCACAGGCAGTTATTGATGGTATAATTGAAACAAAAGAGCAGTGCGGTTGTGACAGTGTTACTGGCGCATCAAATACAAATAATATAACTTCGTACGAAAATGGCTGACAAAAAATTAAGTTATGAATTTGTAAAGGGTTTATTTAAATACAATCCTATCTTTAGATTAGCTCTGGGTTTATGCCCTGCACTTGCCGTAAGTTCAACTTTGGACAATGCAATTGCAATGGGCGCTGCATTAACTTTTGTCTTGCTTGGATCAGAACTGGTTGTTTCTGCTTTCAAAAATCATATACCTCACAAGATCAGGATTCCAGGTTATATCATTATTGTGGCAACCTTTGTTACAATAGCTTCATTATTGATGCAGGCATTTTCTCCTGTGTTAAACGCCGCTCTTGGCATTTATGTTCCTTTGATAGTTGTTAATTGTATAATTCTTGGCAGGGTTGAGGCGTTCTCTTCCAGAAACAGTTTAAAGCGGTCATTATTTGACGCTCTTGGCATTGGCACAGGTTTTACTTTAGCTTTGATGGTTATTAGTATATTTCGTGAACTTTTAGGAACCATGCAGTTAAAATTCTTCGGTTTTACTATTTTATCACTGCCCTTTGAACCAGCAATAATCTTTATTTTAGCTCCAGGAGCGCTGCTTGTTGTCGGTTTATTACTGGGATTGTTTAATCATATTTCTAAAGAGGTGCAGGAATAATGGAAAGCTTATTTGCAATTATTATTGGCGCCATGTTAGTAAACAATTTTATACTAACCAGATTTTTAGGCCTATGCCCGTTTTTTGGTGTAAGTAAAAAAACCAGTTCAGCATTAGGCATGGGTACGGCTGTAATGTTTGTGATGAGCCTTTCTTCAATTATCGTTTGGCTCATTCATAATCTGCTTCTTATACCCTTTGGTTTAGAATATCTTCAGATTATAACTTTTATTTTGACAATAGCTGTTCTGGTGCAGTTTGTCGAGATTTTCTTAAAGAAGTTCAACACTGTTTTGTATAAGTCTCTTGGCATTTATCTGCCGCTGATTACGACCAACTGCGCAATCCTGGGCGTTGCGTTATTGAACGTTCAGGAGAATTATAACCTGTTAGAATCCCTTGTTTTTGGTCTAAGCGCAGGCGTAGGCTTCACATTAGCTTTATTGTTAATGTCTGGTATCAGAGAACGTCTGGAACATGCAAAAATCCCAAAATCAATGCAGGGCATTCCTATTGCATTCATCATAGCGTCTATTATGTCTATGGCATTTATGGCTTTTAGTGGTATGATAAAATGATATTAAAATCAGTTCTGGTTGTAAGCAGCTTATCATTAGTTTTTGGTCTGGCTCTTGCATATTTTGCCAGGCGGTTCCAGGTAAAGTCTCAGCCGCTTGTAGAGCAGATCAGAAAAATTCTGCCAGGTGCAAATTGCGGGTCGTGCGGTCTTGCAGGCTGTGATGCCTTTGCAGAGGCAGTTGTTGCAGGCAAACTTCCGGTTAATGCCTGTATTGTAGGCCAGGATGAAATAGCGCAAAAAATAGCAGCTATCTTGGGAAAGAATTCGCCCGAGAAGACTGATAAAAAACTGTCAGTGCTTCATTGTAATGGTACTTCTGATAACTGTTCAAAAAGGCCGTACCACGGCATCCAAACCTGCAAAGGAGCTAATTTGCTTCATGGTAATAAAGACTGTGTTTATGCGTGTCTTGGTTTCGGTGACTGTGTTAAGGTTTGTCCTGTTGGCTGCATTACAATGCAGGATAACGGTATTCCAGAAGTTGACAGGAAAAATTGCGTTTCTTGCGGTAAGTGTGTTGAAACTTGTACAAAAGATTTATTTGAACTGGTCCCTGCTGATAAAAAAGTCCACGTATCATGCAGTTCAAAGGATTTAGGAAAAGAAGTTATCAAGGTTTGCAGAGTAGGTTGTATTGGCTGCGGTTCTTGTGAACGTGCCTGTCCAAGCGACGCTATCCATGTAATTGATAACATAGCCCAAATTAATTATTCCAATTGCATAAACTGTGGAAAATGTGCAAAAGTCTGTACAAGAAAGATTATTGTTAACCAAAACCTTTAAATCATAAGATATTTTTCTTTTTTTCATGGTTAAGATTGTTATTATCGGGCTGGGCACTGCAGGTTTTGCAGCGGCTTTAGCCATAAAAAAACAAGATAGGTCTGCAAAAATCACGTTTATTGATCAGAAAGATTTTGATTTACTGCATGTTTGCGGTCTTCCGTATGTATTGGAACGAAAGCTTCATTCTTTTTCAAAACTTAAACACAATGTTAATTCTATGATGGGCATTGAGATTATTAGGTCCAAAGCAACAACTATTGATACTGCAGCAAAAACAGTCCGCTGCGGTAGCGAAGTAAGCTACGACAAATTGATAATTTGCGTTGGTTCATACTCTTTTATTCCAGCGATTGACGGAACAGATAACAATAAGCACATTTTTACAGTGTCAAAGATATCTGATACAGAAAAGCTTGACAATGAGATTGGCAATTGCCAATCTGCTGTTATAATAGGTGCTGGTGCTATTGGAATTGAAACAGCCCATGCTCTAAAAGTCAGGGGATTAGACGTTACTGTGGTTGATATGTATCCTTCTGTATTCCCAAAATCAATAGATCCGGACATGTCAGAGATTGTTGAAGATTATCTGGTAAAAAAAGGCATTAAGTTAAAGCTTGGTGTGAAGCTTAAAAAGATTGATGGGAATCAAATAGATCTGGATGATGAGAAGTTAACTTCTGACATTATCGTGATGGCAACTGGTGTCCGTCCGCGGGTTAAGCTTGCTGGTGATTCAGGAATATTAACTGATAAAACCGGTATAGTTATTAACGATAAGATGCAGACCGATATTGATAGTATTTTTGCAGCAGGTGATTGCGTAACAGTTAAGAGTATTATCACCAAAAAACACTTTCCAGCCTGGCTTGCAACAACTGCGTATAAGCAAGGAACAATAGCCGGTATTAACGCTTCTGGTGGCAGTGCCAGATTAAAAGGCACAACAGCCACTTTTGTATCAGTTGTAGGCGGCCTTGAGATTGCATCCACAGGACTGAACACGTTTCTGGCTAAAGAAAACGGTTTTGATTATATCACCGGCAAGGCCAAATCCACTGATCTGCCTGACTGGATGCCCGGCGGTGAAGATATAACCGTTAAAATTATTGCCGATAAAAAGACCGGCAAGATCATTGGCGGCCAGGCTGTTGGCAGAAGCGCTGCTGCAAAAATTAATGTGATATCCACAGCCATTAGTTCAGGTATGCGTTTAAGCCAGTTAAGAGATGTTGAGTTTGCATATTGCCCGGCAGTTTCTCAGGCCTACGATGTATTATCAGCAGCGGTTGAAGTTGCTTTAAGAAAGGGTTGATAACTATTGTAAAACCAGATCAGTATGCTTATAGAAACCTAAAAAACGAACTTGAATATTGGGAGCGCCTTGAGATTCGCAAAGAGATTGAATCTTTGATTCTGATAAATAAAATATTACTAGGTATTCAGGAAATGTTAAACGCCCTGAAGAAATATAAACCCGGTCTATCTTCCCAGCCATTTCTTAAGCCTCAGATGATCATTAGTAGAAATTTTAAATTGCTTTTAAAAGAAATAGACGATGAGAAAGCATTAGCAGATGAGGTTGAGCGTATTATGTTAACAAGACATGACCCTTTAGATAAAGATCAAAAAAAGCTAGTATCCTTGTTAAGAAATATCAAATCACAAGTTCAAAATCATGTTAATAATTGGACAAATCTACGCATCTTCCCCAGTGGAAAGGACAAGCCGAACTTTGGGTCTAGAAATGTTAGTGTATCTCTCAAAGTAGAGCGCGTTAACCTGATTAGGCATGTAAGATATCCATTAGAATTTGCCTACGAACTGACCAAAGGCTTAGAACGACTGACCCATGCACCAATTTTAGGCTTCTTTTCATAACCTATTTAAAAAAAGCCTCATTCTATTACTTATATGAAACACGAATGGCTTAAAGTCAAAATTCCTTCTGGTGAGGCTTACACCAGAATAAGGTCATTAGTTAAAGGCACAACCCATACCATCTGTGAAGAGGCCAGATGTCCAAACCTTGCAGAATGCTGGAACAATGGTACAGCGACTTTTTTAATTCTTGGAAATACCTGTACAAGGGACTGTTCATATTGTAATGTTTTGCACGGTGTTCCTTCAAAGGTTGACGGTAAAGAACCAGGCAAGATTGCGAAGATTGTAAAAAAATTAGGTTTGAAATACGTAGTTATCACTTCTGTTACAAGGGACGATCTGCAGGACGGCGGCGCAAAAACCTTCAAACAGACAATAAAGACTATTAGAAAAGAAACCTCTGTAAAAATTGAGGTGCTTACTCCTGATTTTAACGGTAATACAAGTTCTATTCGCTCGGTTTTAAGCGCCGAGCCTGAAGTTTTCGGCCATAATATTGAAACAGTCGAAAGGCTGTTTCCACTATTGCGTCCTCAGGCTAGTTATAAGCGTTCGATGCTTTTATTAAAGAATCTAAAAGATATCGATCCCAAACAAACCACCAAATCTGGTTTGATGATAGGCCTGGGTGAAACCAGTGACGAAATTTTAAAGGTAATGCGGACTTTACGCCTGATAAAAGTCGACATTTTAACGCTTGGCCAGTATCTGCAGCCAAGACTTGATCTTGTAAAGGTAGAAAAGTACTATACACCGCAAGAATTTGCCGAGTTTAAAAAGATAGGTTATGAATTAGGTTTTTCTCATGTTGAATCAGGCCCTTTAGTCAGAAGCTCTTATCATGCGAAAGATAGCTTAAAGGGTTTGTCTGATCCAAAGCTCTAGCTAACTTAAAATCCAAATTTATTTAAACCATATTTGATATCCATTCTCTTATGAAATCCCGATTCATTGATACAGGTTTTAATGATCCGTACATGAACATGGCAATTGACGAAGCCTTATTATCTTCTGAGCTGCCTGTTTTAAGATTTTACAGATGGGCTCCCCCTGGTTTAAGTATTGGTTATTTTCAGTCTGTTAACTGTTTTAATTTCCAAAATATCAAAATTAACGGTATCAAGCTTGTAAGGAGATTAACCGGCGGCAATGCGGTATTGCACGATAACGAATTAACATACTCTTTTATTATTAATGAGCAGGAGATGCCAAATTCAATAATCGAGTCATATAAAATTATTAGCAAAGGCTTATTTCAGGGATTAGTCAATCTCGGGCTTAAGCCTCAAATGAATGAGAATATTACAGCCAGTGACAAGTCAGCAGTATGTTTTCATGACCCAAGCTGGTACGAGATTCTTGTGAATAATAAGAAGATTATCGGCAGCGCTCAAAAACGATTAAATGGTAAATTATTGCAGCACGGCGCAATTTTAATAGACGCAGACATTGAAAAGTACTGTTCCTTGTTTAATAATTACAGTTTGGAATTAGTGCAAAAACTTAAAGCAAGGATGACCTCTATAAATCACGAGTTATCTGAAAAGATTGAATACGATGCTGTAAAGCAGGCAGTCAAAATGGGTTTTAAAGATTCTTTGAACCTGGATTTTACCGTTGATTCATTGTCTGTTACAGAACAAGAATCAGCAAAAAAGTTATATAAGGAGAAGTATTCTTTGGATAAATGGAATCTAAAAAGGTAACAGTAATGTGTTTTGGAAGCTTTGATCTTTTGCATCCTGGCCATACGTTCTATTTACGTGAAGCCAAAAAGCTGGGTGATTTTTTAGTGGTTGTTATAGCAAAAGACTCGACCATTAAAAAAATAAAAGGCAAAGAGCCAAAATATAATGAAAGGGAACGATTAGAGCATATTAGGGATTTACCCATGGTCGACAAAGGCATCCTGGGTTATGAAGCAGACCCATACGAAATAATCGAAGAGATCAACCCTGATATTATATGTCTTGGTTATGACCAAAACTCATTTTCCGGCAATCTAGCTTCTGAACTTACAAAAAGAGGCATGCATCCCAAAATTTATCGGATAAAACCCTTCCAGGAAGATATTTATAAAAGTTCAAAATTGAAATAAGCACTTCTATTATAACCTGTAGAATACGTTGGTCTTTAGTGTTTTGATCTGTAATATAAATTCTTTAATTTTTTATAAGGCTCTCTAAATAATCTTTTTTATATTTAAACCCGTTTTTTCTTGCAAGTTTATATATTGCTCTATCAAACCTGGATCCGTACTGTGCAGCCCTCTTTTTTCTCCAGGCAGATTCTCCGATTTTAAGCTCTTCTGCAACCTCTCTTATTATTATTTTATTTTGTTTCTTATTAAGTTTGTATTTTGCGGGAATTCTTAGGGAATATTCTATTAATTTTTCTTCCAAAAATGGAACCCTTAAGTCAATCTTAAGCGCTTCAGCAACTTTTACATCCCTTGTAATATCCCTCTCATACATATTCAATAAGCCATCAAAGCATTCTTTGTTAACATCTTTAGAATGTAAGTGTCTTTCATACCCGGCAAACAACTCTTCTGAGCCAAGACCGGAAAACATAACTTTTATTTTGTCCTTTTTTGCTTCTTCAAAAGCAACATAGAACGGCAACGCTACTCCCACTTTAACAACATTAGGCTCCTTTAATATCTTTAAGATCTTTTTAATATATTTTTCAGTTTCCAAAAGCCCGATTGTTTTTATTTTCAACTTTAAATTCAGTTTCTTTGCAGCCTTTTTAGAATATATAACATCCTCTGCATGTTTTAATCCCTTTTCTTCTAATCCAGCCGTATAACAAATAAAATCCCCCTTCTCTTTTTTGCAGATTTGGGCTATTAACGTGCTATCCACTCCTCCTGAAAATAAAATTCCAAACCTCTTTTTTGGGATGTTATCTGTCACAGCCTTAACAGTTAATTCTTTTAGTTCATTGATAATTTTTTTATGGTTTTTATGTTCAGGCTTAATAGAAAAAGACATAATCAGATCTTTCCATTGTTTTTCATTCTTTAACATATTTTCCAAGAAATAAGCTTTGTTTAAAAAGATTGCTCCATAAATTATAATTCTTTGTAGTAGCCTAATTTATTAAATAATCATTCAATCTCTACAACATTTGTAGTTTTTAGAAATATCCCGTATTTTTTTAAATTAACAAGCTCTTCAACCTGTTTTCTGGTAACTTTCATGAATTCTTCGTAATTGGTCAATTTAAGATTACGCAGCAAAAATTGAAATGTGTCAATATGCGTTCTGTAGACAAGCCCCATAATTTTATGTTTATTGATGCATTTTTTGCATATAAAATCCTGTCCGATCATTTCTAACCACTGATCCTCTTTTTTACAGTTGCTGCATTTCATTATTGGCATAAAAAATAGCAAATGTTTAAAAATATATCTTTTTTACTTAGCAAAATGCAAAAAACCCACAACTCTTTAATAAAAGGAATAAAAGATTATTTCAGGAAATGTGGTATAAAAAAGGCCGTTATCGGCGTATCTGGCGGTATTGATTCTGCATTATCCGCAAGATTGGTTTCTGATGCTATAGGCTACAAAAATATTACTGCATTATTATTGCCTGAAAAAGCCGGTACAACTAACGTTATTGACAGTATAAACCTATGCAAAAAGTTATGCGTTAAATATAAGCTTATTGAGATCAATAATACCATTGATCACTTCAAAAAATCTGTCTCATGGGCGCAGAACAAAGCCTCTTTAGTAAATCTTAAGTCGCGAATTCGCGCTGTAATTCTTTATAATTATGCCAATTCTCATGATGCTTTAGTCATTGGCACTTCGAATAAGACCGAGCTAGAACTTGGCTATTATACAAAGTACGGCGACGGTGCTTGTGATATTGAAGTAATCGGCAGCCTGTACAAAACCCAGGTTATTGCATTAGCAAAACATTTAGATCTTCCAAAGGAAATAATCAATAAGACCCCTTCGGCTGATTTATATCCTGGCCAGTCAGACGAAAAAGAAATTGGCGAGACATACGCAAACATTGATAAGATGTTAACAGCTAAAATAAAAATGTCCAAAAAAATTAAAGCTCTTATTGATAAGAATAAGCATAAAGGAGACATTCCAATAATCAAAAAATGACAATATCGTTATTTATCGGCAGGTTCCAGCCCTTTCATAAGGCACACTTATCAGACATCAGATTGGCCTTAAAAAAAAGTTCCAAAGTGATCATAGCAATTGGCAGTTCCTCAGAATCCGGCACCAGGGATAATCCTTTTTCTTATGAAGAACGTAAAGAGATGATAAAGCAAGCGCTTTGTAAACATAATATAGGTGATTATGATATAGTTCCTGTGCCGGACATTAATGATAATGATAGATGGGTTGACCATGTCAGGAAGATTATACCTGATTTTGATGTTGTTTATACAGGCAACTCTCTTACAGAGAAGCTGTTTTGCGATAAGAATGTTAAGGTGGTAAAGGTTGATCTGATACCTGGCATTAATGCAACAGAGATACGCAAAAGGATAGTTGAATCTAAAGAGTGGAAAGAGCTGGTGCCAGTTGAAGTGTTCGAATATATAGAAAAAATTGACGGTATCAGGGGTGCGTGTAGTCAAATAAGGTAAATTTCCTCTTTCTACTGTTTTCTATAAAACCGATATCCCCTAGGATATAAATCTTTATATCTAAGTTATCTAGTTATATAACTAGATATAAAATATAAAGAGGTGA
>JBDRFR010000111.1:0-16011 GCA_043818675.1 Nanobdellota archaeon | reverse complement strand
AGAAGATGGGATAAAAAACCATTGTATTATCCTGAGTGTGATAGAAACATGGAGAAAGAATGTGCAGAATGTCTATCATACTCTAATAGGGACTCTAAAGCAACATAATTCTAGGATTTTATCATGGGCTTAGTAGTTGCCTTAATAAGAAGATAATAGACCCTTTTCACATGATTATATGACACATTGCATATTCTAAGAACTTAATCTCTCGCTTCCTTTCCAAAGATATGGAAATAAACCAACGGCTAAACCGATTTTAATCGCATCGCCTATTAAAAAAGGAAACAGTCCTGCAACCAAAACTTTCCACACAGATACTTTCCCTAAGAAAAACCACAACCCTGTTAATCCAAAGCTATAAAGGATAACTGATCCTATCATCATGCATAATAAAACAGATTTTTTCGTTCTTCCAAATCCTTTTTCAATCATCGTCCCGACAAAAAATGCCATGAACAAAAAACCTATCAAATAACCACCGGTCGGACCGAGGAAAATTGCCATGCCTGATTTATACCCTGTAAAAACTGAAAATCCGACAATTCCAGCCAAGATATAAGAAAGTACACTTAAAAATCCCTTTTTCGATCCAAAAAAGAACGCTAAAGTAAAAACTCCAAATGTCTGCATTGTAACAGGCACTGGCCATATTGGAATCCTAATATTGGCAAGAACAGCCATAAACATCACACTAAAAATAACCATAAACACTTCCAAAACAATATTTTTTTGCCTAAAGATCATTTCATACAGAGTTTTATGTTTTATTGCAGATTCCATAGTGATATTAGAATCAATCCATTATTTATAATATTTTCTAATATGGACTCAGTTAGTATCATTGCTTTTATACAATTCAAACTGATAGAAATTCATCTTTTCAAGATAGTTTCTAAAAGTCCCATAAATTTAAGATATTAGATATATAACCTTATTTGCTATTAACCCAATGCTAACAGAGCTTTTAATAGATTTTCAATAATGCCGCAAAAATAAAAAAGTATTTAAAACTCAGTATTTTCAATCCAAAAAGGTGATAACTATGCATACTCCAGACGGATTTTTAACAAGTTGGGTTTGTGTTTTGACATTTATGATAAGCTTATCTTTTGTTGCTTGCTCTATCTACGCACTTAGAAAAACGATCAATAAGCAAAAAATAATATTAATGGCTTTTCTTTCAGCTGCAATTTTTATGCTTCAGATGCTTAATTTTCCCATTTCCAACGCAACGTCTGGCCATTTTCTGGGCGCAGGAATTGCAGCAATACTACTTGGGCCAAGCGCTGCAATAGTGATAATAACTGTTGTCCTGATAGTGCAATCACTGGTTTACGGTGATGGCGGGATCCTTACGATAGGAGCAAATGTCCTGAATATGGGAATAGTTGCCGCTTATGCAACTTTTTATATCTACAAGCAGTCAGATAAACTTTCAACAGTTGCTTTCTCAACATGGTTTGGCATCGTTGCTGCTTCTATTTTTTCCGCTTTGGAATTATGGGCTAGTAATGCCGGCTCTTTTTGGGATCTAATTTATGCAATGGGCAAAACACATATGATAATAGGAATTTGTGAGGCTGTGATTACTATCGGGCTGTTTATTATTTGGAAAAGATTATCATCCTTATCTGTAAAAAAAACACTCAATTATTCAGCTTTCTATTTTTGTATCTGCGTTGTTGTGCTTGCATTTTTTCTGCCATTCGCTTCAAATAACCCTGACGGGCTTGAAAGTGTCGCATTAAATCTGGGATTTTACGGAAAAGAAACAATAATATACCCGTATGCTTTAATGCAAGACTATTTAGCTGACAGTGGATACATATTTGCCCTGATTAGTGGGTTAATAGGAGCAATAATGTGCTATGCTCTTTGCGCAGCAAGCGCAATGCTGATCAGAAAACCATCATGAAAGTTTATTGTTTTGGAAACGAATTCCTAAAAGAAGATTCTTTAGCAAAAGAGATAGCAGGAGAATTAGAAATAACAGGAATAGAATTTATTAACTGTGAATCCCCAGAAGACATTTTCCAGGAAAAAGGAGATATTGTTATACTGGACGTTATTGAGGGGATAGACAAAGTAATAATTATTGAAGACATGGACCAGTTAAAAGATAATAATATTACAACACTGCATGATTTTGACCTGAGTTTTTTTCTTAAGCTTATGAAAAGCATGGACCAGATTGGAAATGTAAGAATTATTGGAATACCTATAAAAGGGGATAAAAAAATTATTAAGAAACAAATTCTAAAAATATTACAGCCAGTTAATCTTTAGAAAATGGCTCGCGCAGCTAAAGCACGGATCATAGCTTCTTATCAGCTTTTCAATTTCTAACACTATCTCTTCTTTTCCTGCTTTTTTATCAAGAAGTGTTTGTACATAGGAAGTAATATCTTCATTTAAGTTTCTAAGAAATTGCGCTGTTGGCGTTATGATATTAGCATAGGTTACAATACGATTTTGGACTTTATATTCATGCCAAAGCGTTCCTCTGGGCGCTTCATTTGCAGCAATTCCGTGTCCGTCTTTAGTTTCAACTGCAGCAATTTCCTCCTGCTCAACTTTAAGCTTATCCAATAATTTGATGCATTCTTCCCTATAGTGTATCAGTTCCAATGCTTGCGCCATATTATTATGGAAAGGATTATCAGACGGAAATTTTATCTTAAGCTCTTTCATATAGCTTTTTGTTTCACTGCTTAGGCTATCTTTACTGTTATTAATTCTTGCGCGTGCTCCGACAGCATAGGATCTTCCTTCTTTTACAACAAAATTACACGTTGAAAATAGCTCATGGTATTCCTCAATAAATTTATGAAGATCCGACTGTTCAAAAATATGTTCATCAATTTTTATTTTTCCTTGCGATGTACCAAACTCGTCATCCTTATAGATAGAAAGGTACTGGGTGCTGCGGTTAAAGTCAGGCAATTTCAATGATGAAATAAGGTTATTTGTTTCGATTATATCTTCATGCGCTTTAGAAAGCCTGTCTCTGAATTTATCAAGTTCATCTTGCTTTGGAAGATTAAGAAACCCGCCAATAGTTGGCGATGTTGGAAGAATAACCCTGCCAGATATTACTGTCACCATCTCATTTCCAAGTTTCATTAGACGAAGCGCTCTTGCAACCTCTGTCTTAAACCTGGGCGCCATCTCCAAAGCAGATTTATACCCTAGATAATCCGGAAGAGCAAGAAAATAAAGATGGGCTGCATGGCTTCGGATCCTTTCTCCGATTGTCTGCAGCTGCCTTAATGCTATTGTTTGTTTTGAGGGTTTAACTTTGAGGGTATTTTCCATTGCCATAATAGCTGCAACATTATGAGCAGAACTGCAAATGCCGCAGATTCTTGTAGTCAGCTCCTGCACTTCGTTATATTTTCTCCCTTTAAGAAGACCCTCAAAATACCGTGAACCCTCAACACTTCCAAGCTTGCATTCTTTTACCTGCCCTTTTTCTATCTTAAGGTCAAGCCTTGCATGCCCCTCAATCTTTGTTATGTGGTTTAATGTAATTTCTCCCATTTTGTGCCTTTTAGTTTTTCATTAACTTCTAAACTTATAAATGTTTCAAGCCTTTTTTTAACATCTACATCCAGGATATTTTTTTCCTTCATTAATTTAAAATATTCTTCAAAATTAGGATCATCAGTAAGTCCCCTGCAGCCGTAACATTCAAATCCGCTGTTTGTGCACACTGCCCGGCACCCTCCCTGTATTAAAGGACCTAGACAGATTTTTCCCTCATCGAGTAAACACCCATTTTTTGCCAGTCTGCATTCTCTGCAGACAGGATCAGGATAATTCCGAAAGTGTTTTCCAAGCAGAAGATCTTTTATAAATTTTTTTACTTCATCCCTATCGGGCGGACAGCCTGGAACAGAGTAATCCACTTTTACATATTTTGCAATCGGCCCTGGAGTTACTATGTCTTTTATCTGCCCTGTTTTTTCATATTTTAAATAGTCCAGCTCTTTTTCATCTGTAAAATTCCTTATCGCCTGGATATTACCCTGGCACGCGCACGTTCCAAGCGCTATTAATACTTTTGACCTTTCCCTTAATTTCTTTAAGGTCTGCAGGTCATCCTGTGAAACAACAGCTCCTTCGATAAAACATACATCTATAGGTCCATCATATTTTTTTCCGGTGATAAACCGAAACGCTACTATCTCAACAGCATTTACAATATCCAGTATTTCATCTTCATTAAAAATTACACTAAGCTGGCACCCCTGACAGCCGCACAGATCATAAAATCCAACTTTGACCATTTTAATCATCCCTGTAATCTTTAAGTTCATCATACCTAAAAACTGCTCCGTCAAGGCAGCTATACTTCCCATGTATCATGCAACCCCCGCATTTTCCAATACCGCAATACATCAGCCGTTCAGCGCTTAAATAAATTTGTTCTGTAGAAAACCCTTTCTTCATCAGGATTTCCGCAGTTTTGTCTATCATGATTGGCGGACCGCAGATAAAAACAATTTTATTGCCGGCACCTGCAATATTATTATCGACTAGTTGAGTCACAAAACATTCCTTGCCATTATAAGTTGCTTTTTTTGTCAGCTTATCAAAGCTCACATGCAGCTTGAATTTTTTCTGCCACCTATCCATGCTTTTTACAAACAAAACTTCATCAGGATTTCTAAATCCAAAAAATAGGAAAACATCTCCATAATCTGATCTGTGTTTTTCAAGGTAGTTGATTGAAGCTTTTAGCGGTGCCACACCAGATCCCCCGCCGATGATTATTACATCATGCCCTTTGAACTTATCCATCGGATAAGATTTACCATACGGCCCTCGTACAAGAAGGCTGCTCCCTTTTTTTATTTTTGAAAGCGCCTTTGTCACATTTCCAACTTCCCTGATATTCAGCTCAACATATTTTTCTCCGTAAGAGCATATTGAGATTGGCGCTTCCCCGATCCCTGGCAATGAACAGAACACAAATTGTCCAGGGCTGCTGTCAATTTTCCAGTCAAGCTTTATTGTAAAAGTATCATGGGTCTCTCTATGATAATCCATAACTTTTACCAGTTTCGGCTTGTATGATGAATTTATGATTGTCATTTTTTCATCTCATTTATTATTCCAACCCAGTCAATCCTGGCAGGACAGGCTTCAATACATCTTCCGCAGCCAGTACAAAATACCACATTATGCCTGTCTTTAAAATACTGTATTTGGTGATATATCCTATGCTTGAATCTGGATAACTTTGAATCCCTAAAGATATGCTCTCCAGCAACCCTTGTAAAGTGTCTTAGCTGGCAGGAAGCAGGTTTTCTGATCCTTTTTCCGGTTTTTAGGTCAAAGTTAATATTATCATCAAATGAAAAACAGTGACAATTTGGGCATAAAAAATTGCACGCACCGCAGGCAAAACATTTATCAGCGCCCTTGCTCCAAATCTCAGAATTATAATCTTTCTTGATGTCTATGCTGTTAAGCTTTTTGATATTTATAATTTTCCGATCATCAGCTGTAATAACATTATCTGCTTTTTCAAAAAACTGTGAATATTTAATAAGAAACTCTTCACCCTTTTTTGATCCTGCCTCTACTGCAAAGCTATCCCCTTTATCGTAAAACATCAGATCAAAAAAATCCTTAAGTTCAAATGAATTGCAGAAACAATAATCGTCGCCTTCTTTACAATGATACCCTATCAAAACTGTCACGTCTCTTCTCTTTTTATAAAACGCATCTTCATTTTCTTCAAGAAACACAATATCCTGATGCCAGATACTATTAAGATCGCACCTTCTAAGCCCAAAAAAAACTCTTTTTCTAAGTTTTATTTCCGGGTCAATAATTTTATTCCCACTAAATTCAAAGATTGTTTCATCTGGCTTAAAAAAGAAATTTTTTACAGGGTAATAGGTTTTTTTATCAAGGTTAACAGAATGCGGATCATCAATTATTTCAAAAACATTTTTTCCGTTTTTTTGGATCGGAGCTACAAAATCAGAATTCTTTTTAATGTCAGTTACAAACTTCTCAAAATCTCTTTTTTTTAGCAGATATTGTCCCATTAAATAACTTAAATTGCGGTATTTTTTAAATATTTCGGATGATGATATTAATAATAGCGCAAACCAGAACAAAAATTTTATAAATTAAATACTGTTGTACAAAAAAAATGATAAAAAAAGGTGTTTTATTAGTATCTTTGACAGCCATCATATCCGGCTTTTCAATTTTTATAAATAAGCTTGGAGTTAATGGCATTGATTCCACTATTTTCACTTTTTTAAAAAATATTATTGTATCCGTTTTTTTAATCGGAATAATTATTGGACTAAAAGAGTCCAAATCCATTTTGAACCTGAAAA
Source organism: Nanobdellota archaeon (assembly GCA_043818675.1). Classification (GTDB taxonomy): domain Archaea; phylum Nanobdellota; class Nanobdellia; order Woesearchaeales; family DATDXC01; genus JBDRFR01. The sequence goes on along the minus strand of JBDRFR010000111.1, from coordinate 9,646 downwards.
GAAAAGATTGGTTTTCACTGATTCTCATCGGCCTTTTAGGCGGATCTATTCCCTTTGTCCTGTTTTTTAAAGGATTACAGTTAAGTTCCGGCGCACTAGGTTCGTTTATGCACAAGTCCATGTTTGTTTTCGTTGCAATCATTGCCAGTATATTTCTTAAGGAAAAAATCAACAAAAAAATCTTCATTCCGGCAGTCTTTCTTTTAGTAGGAAATTTTCTGATATTAAATATTAGATCATTTGAATTTAATACAGCAATATTATTTGTATTTATTGCAACAATATTCTGGGCTGTTGAAAACGTGGTTTCAAAACATCTGCTAAAGGCAATCGAGCCTAAGATCTTAGCGTTTGGAAGGCTGTTTTTTGGAAGTTTCTTTATTCTTGCCTATATGCTTGTTATCGGTAAAGTGCCCTTTAGCTTAAACTTTCAGCAATTTAGCTGGATTTTAATAACAGCCCCTCTATTATTACTTTATGTTTTGACATGGTATAACGGATTAAAGCATGTTAAAGTCATAACAGCAACCTCAATCTTGCTTTTAGGAAGCCCGATTACAACACTATTATCATATATCTTTCTTGGTTCAAGCATAAGTTTAATGGAGGTCATCGGAATATTATGTACACTATCCGGTATTGCCTGCCTGATCTTATTATCTGAGAAAAAATATCACCTTGCCAGTTCTACTGCATAGCCGTAATGGATATAAACTTCATCATTTACTTTAGCAGTCGGCACAAAATGGTTTAAAACGTACCTTTTTTTATTCTCAAACTCAACTTTCAAAATATCATCTTTTTGAGATATAATAGTTGCTTTGTTTACTTTTGATAATTCTTTTAGGATTTGCGGCGCTGTTGCATAAGCTCCTTTTCCCTGTTCAATGATTTTATTATGGTATGAACGAAAATACTGTTTTATCACTTCCTGGTCCCATGCATCTTTATCCATTATTTTTGCAAGCTCTTTGATATGATCAAACGCCCTGTGAAATATCTTTTCAAGCCTGTTTCTTGAAATATCACTATTATTAACTGCAATTTTTTCAAGCTCTGCTAATTCTGATTTATCAATTTCTCCTTTTTGCATTATTATATAAGCGCATGGAAATGCATATCTTAAGAAATAATTTTCAATTTTCATCGGAAAAAGCCTGTTTCCACAGCTTAATTGATTCCAATGCCTGGTCTTTTTGTATGCTTTGCAGAACTAGCTTGTTTTGGACAACAACATAATCACCGACTTTAATATCTTCATCTAACAGCCTTGCTTTTCTTTTTTCTTTTCCATAATCAATCATTGCAAAGCCATCATTTATTTCAATAATCATACCCGGGATTGCAAGACACATTATTCTACCTCAACAGATTTTAGGATTATTTTGTCGCCTTTCATTACTTCAGGAGCCATCCCGCATACAGGACAATTAAATATAACCAAGTCATGCTGCCTATCAATGATATTAGGTGGACCAATATGCCCGCACAGGCACCTGACCTCTGCTTTTTTTTCAGTTACTTTAAACTTAAAATCTGCAATGTTTAAGAGCTGTTTTTCCAGATCTTCTTTTGTGATGTTTGCAAGTTCTCCAATTTCAATTATTGCAGATTTCACAATACCCTGTTCTTTTGCTTTATTGACAAGATCTGCTGCTATATGGATTCCGTGCATATTTCACAGTAATATAAGGGGATATATATTCTTTTTGCTTAAAAAACCATAATTATAAAAAGCAATTTCTGTTAGCTCATTTCCGAGGTTGATACAAATGATAAACACTATAGAACTGTTAAAAAAAATTAAAGAGCAAAAGCCCTTAATTCACCATATAACAAACTGGGTCACTATATATGATTGCGCAAATATTGTAAGAGCTATCGGTGCTTTGCCTGTTATGGCCCATGCCAAAGAGGAGGCAGCTGATATGACAGGAATCGCATCAGCGCTTGTCCTAAATATTGGAACTTTAACAACAGAACTAGTAGCATCCATGAAAATTGCTGGAATTGCTGCAAACAAAAAAGGAATACCGATTGTTTTAGACGCTGTCGGTGTTGGAGCAACCAAGCTAAGGGACGATAAGGCCTTAGAGCTTCTAAATGAGCTAAATATTGATATTATTAAAGGAAATTCATCTGAAATCGCAAAACTTGCCGGGATGGATGTAAAAACAAAAGGTGTTGAAGCAACAGAAGTTGGAACAGATTTAACCGAAGTTGCAAAAAAGCTCGCAAATCAAAGAAATGCAACAGTCGTAATAACTGGAAAAGAGGATATTATAACAAATGGCACTGATGTTTATTTATGTAAAAACGGCCACGAAATGATGGGTTGTATTGTTGGAACAGGCTGCATGGCAACTTCAGTAATCGGAGCATTTGCAGCAATTGAAAAAGACTATGCAAAAGCATCTGCATCTGCGCTAAGTGTATTTGGCATAGCAGGTGAACTTGCTGGTAGAAACTCAAATGGTCCGGGCAGCTTTAAGGAAAAATTTTATGACGAAATTTATAATCTGGATGATTCAGATATTAGCAATCTAGAAAAAGTTGAAAAAAAATAGATATAATTCTTCTGAAATAAAGCGAAATTCGCTATCCCAATCAGAGCAGGGCCCCGGGTATTACGCAAATTTCCGAGAAGGATTTTCTGTCATTTGAAATATCCGATGCAAGCATCAGGGTATTAGCCCCAAATTGTAATAGAACACAAACCTCATTTAGTGATATTAGGTTAAACAAATATGTACACTAATTTATATGATAGGATTTGCCATGTATAATTCTTTTATAAAAAGAAATTGGCTAAACCGAAATTCACTATAGAATAAATTAAGGTTTCTATTAATTTTTAATAAATCAAAAATCCTAAGATTTGTTATCTCAACGGAGCAGAGCTCCGGGGTATTAAACAAATCTTCAAGACGGATTTTTAGTCATTACAACTTGGAAAATAATAACGATGCTGGTATCGGGGTATTAGACCCAGGTTGTAATAAATCTAAAAATAACTCAGACTGATGGCTTATCCTATACAACACTAAGTTAGGTTTTAGATTATATTTATTTATATCCCTTATTCCTACATAATAAGTATTAATATTAAAAAAATAGGGCACTGTCAACTTTTATGTGTTGGAGCGATATTGTTTAAATATGCCTTATATACCCGGCAAGCCTTACTCACTTAAGTTGGCAATGCCAAAAATAGCAAGATTTATAAATAATAAGTTCGTACATAGTAAGTAAATACCTTTTCAGGTATATTCCCAGGTTAAATAAAGCATTAAACAATTATCAAAACAAAAAAAGAGGCTTATTCAGCCACCAAAAGCAAAACTAAATGCTCAGAAAGGATTAAAAAATCCGCACAAGATAAAAATAGAATAGACTCTTTTTCTTTCGATGAGCTTCAATCTTTGCGAAAAGTTCAAAAAATTCTTACGCCTATTAAAGATAAATACGATCTTAGCTATGATGACCTGTTCAGTAAGCTCTCTGAAATTGATATCCCGCTTGATATATTTGTAAAAGAGCTTGGATCCTTTGAAGCTATAGTTAAATATCTTAAAGAAAATTTAGGTTACACCTATCATGAGATTTCTGAATTATTGAATCGTGACGAGCGAACTATCTGGAACAGTTACAACAAATCCAAAAAAAAATATTCAGCCAGAATTATCAGCAGAAAATCAAAGTTTAGTCTCCCTGTTTCTGCAATAAAAGACAGGAAATTAAGTGTTCTTGAGTCGATCGTAACCCACCTTAAAGAAAACTGCCTGTTAAGTTATGCTCAAATTTCTAAATTACTTCAACGCAATTTCAAGACTATTTGGACTGTATATTATCGAGCTAGAAAAAAGAATGAAAGATAAGAAAAAAGCAAAGGATAGAGAAGGCCTTACTAGTGTTGAATATATTAAATTAAGGCACGGACTGTTTGTTGCAGGATATAAAAGAAAGCAGGAAGCAAAAAAACTATCCAAGGTAATATCAGATTATGAATCAGGCATTATTTCAGATACTGTGTGTTTGGAGGCTTTGAATACTAGAAGCAAAGGCAAAAAACCAGATGAATGGCTCGACACCTATACAGATGTTATCAACAAAAGCCAAGCAAGGTTATCCGATAATAAAGTCAAACCAAATTACAAATTAATATTACCGATCATAATCCTGCTGGCAATAACAGGCTTGTTCTTGTTACAGCCCGCACTAACAGGTTTTGTATCTGTCACAAAAGAATTTAGTTATACAGATGAGATTAATATTAAAAGAAATCAAACATCAGAATATTTATGGATTTTATCAAACACCACAAAACTTAATTCGATCAGGCTTAATGGCAGAGTATCAACTAAAGGAACTGCTAAAGTATTTATCGAGCATAATGATGAATCACACCTAATCTTTGATTCGGAAACACTCTTACTAGCTAAAGGACTGCCAGGCATAACAGGATTAGCTGTCACTGCTCTGCCTGAATTAGGCAACAATTCCATTAGATTAGAGTATAAATCCGGCACTGTCTATGACGAGGACAATAATGGTATTGAATATACTGACAGTATAGTTGACTTTACTGTTGAGAATAGCGGATTCAATGGAACAAATATTTGCACGCAGTGGATTGTAGATAGTGACGAAAGCATTTCAAAGATATGTTATGGCGATAAGCAGTGCTGTAATTTCCTTGGATTAGAACCAACAAGCAGCTTGTGGAACGATATATTCTATCTAAATCACAAAGCATACGGTGCAGGTTACAATAATACTGTAAATGCTCAAATAATTAACATCGATTATAATCTCAGTCTGGACAATCCATATTCAAATATTATGTATTCTGATATTGCCGCTTTATCTGCCATATTCATTCCAGAATTTATTGATTTTTCAGGCATTTGCATTGAAACATGTTCATTATCCGGATTTAATGCAAGCATGTATAACCTTATTATTGAAATTGATGATGCAACACTTGAACTTGACTCAATTAAATACTCAACAAATATAGAAGTTCCAAACAGGCCTCCGGTATTTAATGCCATGCCTTCATACAAGATTGGATATGGTAATGATTTAAACATCAATTTGAGTAACTACGCATATGACCTTGATAACGATACATTGCATTATACTTCTTCCAATGCATCCGGTCTGACAATTTTTATTACTAATGATATTGTAAATATCATTCCAGATTTTGATTTTATCGGAAAGCGGTATTTGTATTTTATAGCAAACGACAGTGTTGACATTGCTGTTTCCAACACAATTGAGATTAACGTAGTAAAAGACGTTATTGTTAACAGGACAGAATCTGTTAAACAAGGAATAGCAGTTATCGGTAAACCAGTAAAATGGACTAAAAACGTTAAGTTAAACGATACTGCTGAGAATATTACTGTAAATGTTTCTACCGATGCAATTAATTTCACAGTTAAGAAGATAAGATGGGGTGTGCCAGAAGAGATTGATAAAGATAAGATAAAAGTGATCTATGGCGGTAATATGACTGATGTTGATTCTTACAATAAGGAGAAAAAATTAGAGATTATTGACACTGAAATTGATTTATTAGAAGATGAAAAGAAAAATAAGGCGCTTGATAGACAGGCATTAGAAGATATTAATAAGAAGTTAATAGGTTATCAAAATGAGAAAAACAAGATAACAGGATATGCAGTCAAAGGTTTAGGTGACGGACTTCTGACAAGATTATCAGAATGGCTGTTTAATGTTGATATTACAGGTTATACGATAAAAGAAAAGGACAAAAAATCTAAGAAAAATAAGACTATAAAACTTGTGATTAATGAAACTGTTGAAGAGATAGAAGTTGAATATTATACAGAAGCGCCAACTGCAAAAGAATTTATTATTGACGATAAGACAAAACAGATTATTGTAAGTTCTGACGTCCATTATGAAAATATTTTAACTTATACAAACATCACTCCGGAAGCGCCGCGTAATTCTATTAAGTTATACTGGTTAGTTAACAATACAAGAATCAGAGTTGAATTTGAAGCATATGACCGAGATTCCAATGGCCTTATGGATTATATCCAGTGGATAACACCTTCATTATCTAATCAAACTTATGAATTAGTAATTGAAATTACAAAAGCAGAACACTTAGATGAAAACAAAGCGTTTATTTCCGACATTTATGATTATGTCAAAGTAAAAGACGGAAACTGGAGCGAAGTAATCAATGATTCTGAATATGTAAGGGTTACATTTGAGTTGCCACTAGATAATACCAGGGATATTACAATCTATGCAAGAAGTGCCGGACAGACATCTTCAATTGAAATCTACGAAATCGATGGTAATGAGGCAGTAGCTGTTATTTATGATATTAGTTCAGAAGGGTGGTACAAGACTTATTTAACTGGTTTAAATGGAACGCAGGATATTTTTGACCTAAAAGTGATTGGAAGCGTTGAAATTGACTATATTGTTGACCCTGCTGTAAGTTATAATATTTCTTTTGTAGCTCCGACCCCTGAAGATAATACAATTACCAGCAATACATCTTTTGAAATAAACGTCTCAATAACAAATGCAGCAGACTTGGATGAAGTTATTTATAATTGGAACGGAACCAATTATACAATATATAATGATTCTTTGGTCTTAATGTTTAATTTTGATAATGTATCTGAACTGGGTGAGAATGATACTCACGTATTTGATATTAGCGGTGGTGGGAATAATGGAACTGTTGTTGGTGAGAATGTTACAACTGCTGATGGGAAATATGGTAAGGCGATGATGTTTGATGGAAGTAACGATTATGTTCTTATTAAGGATAATCCCTCAATGGATAGTGTCAATTTCTCTGTAGCATTTTGGATGAACCCCGCACTTGTTTCAGATGATTGCGGGCTTGTTACAAATGTCAACCTGGATGGACAATATGATGGATGGGCTGTTGCAATGGACAGGGCTTATGCTCCCTGCGGAAATGGAAAGATTTGTGTTTGGCTGTCAACTGATTCAAGTGGTGAGTATATTGATTATACTTATGATCCTCCTGTTGGTAGTTGGACACATATTGGTGTAACCTACACAACAAATAGTAATAATGTCTCTATATATATAAATGGCAAACTGGTCTTAAATGAATCTGCATCAACTGTTCCTGTGATGAGTAATACAGACAATGCCCATATCGGACATTATTTTAGCTCTTATTATTATAAGGGTTTGATGGACGAAGTAAGGATATGGAACAGAAGCCTATCTCCAGCTGAAATCCAGATCATCTATATGTCCAACCTAAAAAAATACAATTCTGAGAACTGGTCATTATACATTAACCAATCCAAAAACGCAATAGACATTTTACCAGACGGAACATATACTTACAAAGCCTACGCAAAAGACACAGCAGGAAACCTTAACCAGACAGAAACAAGGACAATAACAGTTGATGCTGTTTCGCCATTTTATATAACTGATTGTTCAACATTAGACACAGCAGGAGCAACTTATCTCTTAACAGCAGACATAACAGATTCAGTAACATCCAGTTGTATGAGTATAATAGCAAAGAATGTTACTTTAGATTGTCAGGGGCATACTATTGATGGAGATGGTTTTGCTGATTATGGAATCAGAGTTGAGACAGGAGCATTAACAACAGCCAATGCTACTATAAAAAATTGTATAGTAACCGGATGGGATACTGATAACATTATACTATTTGATGGCGATGCAAATAGACTGGAAAATGTTACAGCAAGTTCATCTGCAACTGGAGATAAAGGAATCTGGATAAAGTCAGATTGGAATACATTAGTCAATGTTACTTCTTATAATAATGGATATGGAGTTTTTTTAGATGATTCTAAAAATAATGTTCTTATAGATGTTAATTTAACAGATAATACTTTATGGGATTTTTATGTTTATTCAGGCACTATGCCAAATGACTGCAACCATAAGCTTATAAACGTAAATGGAACAGAAAATAAGCCAATTGCTTTCTTCAATAATTCAGCAATAACTTTAGACGGCTGGAATAATAACGTAAGTGCAATAATTCTTTGTAATGCTGACGGCTCTGTTTTAAATAATATAACGTTGTATAGTACAGGAACAGAGAATAATGGAATCTATCTGGTTGAGACAAGTAGTTCAAGATTAACAAATATTGATGTAACTGATATGTATCAAGGCGTAGCACTTAGAAATTCACATAACAATAAAATGGAGAACATAACTGCAAATTCAAATTCTGATGATGGAATCAATATTGGCTATTCCAATTATGTATCCTTAAATCTGATTACGGCAAATGAAAATACAGATGTAGGATTAGCTTTATTTAGAGTAACTTATTCTAATTTTACAAACATTAATGCATCTTTTAATTCCGACGATGGAATAGATATAGGAGATTCCCGCTTTAATATCTTTGAGAGCATCAATGTGTCTTTTAATACTGATGATGGAATTGCTATGTGGACAAATAATGGAGCAGCCGCTCCTTTAAAAAATAATCTTAGCGGTATCCATTGTTCAAGCAATGGTGATGATGGAATAATACTTGATGGAAATAACCATACACTAAGAGATTCAATCATCAGTGGCCAGTCCGGAGCAACCGATGTCGGTCTGCGCATCAATTATGATTTCAACCAAGTAATCAATGTGACATTTGCTAATAACCATGACAATATTTTTTTAGTTACAACAGCAGACAGCAACATAATAACAAATTGCACTCTTGAAACAGCAACAGGCTCTGGAATTTATATGAACAGCCCTGCTGGAACTACGCCGAACAATATTTATAATAATATATTTAACAATACCGTAAACATAGAATTTGTTGTGCCAGAAGATATAAATTACTGGAACACAACAGAACAGGCAGGAACAAGAATCTTTTCAGATGGAGTTAATATCGGCGGTAACTATTGGACTAATTCAACAGGCAATGGTTATTCAGATACCTGCACTGATGCAGATGCAGATGGTTTCTGTGATTCACCTTATAATGTAACATCTGATACAGCTTGTACAATAGGTGTTAATTGCGGAAATAATACAGATTATCACCCCTTAAGTAATAATTATGATGCAAAGGCACCGACATGGGAAAATAACAAGACAAATTTAACAACGATCACACCTTTTGGAGCTGATGTTTACTTTAATATAACTTTAAACGACACTAATGCAGCAAATTATACATTTAGCTGGTATAATGGAACAGATTGGGAGAATAATTCTGCTGCTTCCTATTCAGATGGGGAAGAAATAACTGTTAAAAAAACAATTAATGTAAAGAGCGATTCATTTATTATCAACTGGACATGGTATTTTAATGATACAGCAGGAAATATTAACCAGACAGCCATGTGGAGTATTACAATAGATAACGTAAATCCCGGAGTAAACTTCACCTACCCCACACCTGCAAATGATACAACAACATCAGATACATCATTTGAAATTAATGTCTCAATCACAGAATCCAGCTTAAAAGAAGTAATCTACAACTGGAACGGAACCAATTATACAATCTACAATGATTCTTTGGTTTTGATGATGAATTTTGATAATGTTAGTGCTTTAGGCGAAAATTCAACTCATATTGTTGATCTAAGCAAATATAGCAACA
>JBDRFR010000110.1:0-38194 GCA_043818675.1 Nanobdellota archaeon | reverse complement strand
AATGCAAATTATATGGTTCATCTAAGGGCAGAATATATCAACAAACAAATGGATGCGCATTATGGGATTAAAAATAACCCGTTGATAAATGAGATAGCAGTAACTTAACCTTAAATTAGTACACGCACCCAACAGAGTATAAAAAACCAAAACTTTAAATATATCTTACCCACTCATATTTTCTTATGCAAACAAGTGATTGTCGGTGGCATTTGCATTTTCTTTGAGATTTATTTAGTTTTTAAAGGTCAAATATGTGATTTAAGTAAAGAAAGGCAATTATTTAACCCCAAAACACATTACAACCCACTTTTAAGCTCTCTTTGTTGCAGATTATTATGTCATCAAAGTGATAAATCCCTAAAAAATGTATTTTTTATACGATTTTATCACTACTTTTCCAAAACTTTAAATATTATGGGTGTTTAAGATTACAAAACAAGTTATATTGGGGGTTGGAATGAAAATTACTAGTCTTTCTGACTTTAAAGAAAAAGTGCAGAATGCAAAGATTGGTTCAGTTGTGCCTATTTATAAAGTGATTGATGGTATAGAAGACCCTGTGGATTATTTTGCCAAACTATCTGATTATGGCAGTAAAAAAAATTGTATATTATTAGAGTCTGCAGATATAGTTGACAAATATGGTGAATTAAGTTTAGGAACATCGTCCCCTTGTTTGGTTCTTAAAGGTTTTCGTGAAGAATTTGAAATTAAGGCGCTAAACTCGCTTGGTGAAGAACTATTGAAACTAATAAAATCTGATTTGAAGTTTTGTGACAAATTAGTTTATAAGAAGTCAATTATTAAGGGAGTTTTAAAGCCTGTGAGAAGAACTGTTAACGAAGAAGAACGTTTAAAGCTTAAAACTCACATGGATATTATAAGGGCTGTGGCTTTCAAATTTAGCCCAACTGAAAAGCCTTTTATTCCCTACTGCGGTTTATTTGGCAGTATCAGTTACGACTTTATTGATCAATTTGAAGATTTGCCTGAATATAAGGATGATGTATTAAAAGATCCGGACTATGAATTATTTTTTGTTGACAATTTATTTATAATGGATCATAAAAAAAAGAAAACTTATCTTATTTCAAACGCTTTGATAACTGACAAAAATACCGAACAAATCTTTTCAGACTGTATCAAACGAATAGACTATTATGAAAAAAAACTTGGACAAAAAACACCAAAACCTAAAAAACCAGCCAGGAAAAAACAGGTAATAACTTCTGATACAGACAAGGAAGAATATATTGATATTGTAAAAAACCTAAAAAAACATATATTAAAAGGCGATATATTTCAAGCTGTTCCCTCAAGGACAATAATCTCAAATTACAACTCTGAACCCCTTGAGATATATAGGACTCTTCGAAGTCTGAATCCAAGCCCTTATATGTTTTATGTAAACAATAGCAATGGTATTTTGCTTGGCAGTTCTCCAGAGATGTATATTCGGGTTCAGGGCGATGATGAAAAAGTCGTGGAGATTCGTCCGATTGCCGGCACAAAGCCTCGCGGAATCATAAACAATAAAATTGATCAGGATCTGGACTCACGGTATGAAACAGAGCTTAAAATCGACAGAAAAGAACTGGCAGAACATACTATGTTAATTGATCTGGCAAGAAATGATATTGCGCGAATATCCAAGCCCGGAACAAGGTATGTTGACGAACCGTTCATTGTAGAAAAGTATAGTCATGTTCAGCATTTGGTATCAAATGTTAGCGGCATACTAAGAGACGACCTTGATGCGCTGCATGCTTATCTTGCTTCTATGAACATGGGCACGTTAACAGGCGCGCCAAAAGTTGAAGCTATGAAATTGATAAGACAGGTTGAAAAAACGAAAAGAGGATTTTACGGCGGCGCAGTTGGTTATATTACCCCAAGCAAAGATTTTGACTCTTGCATAGTTATTAGAAGTATGCGATTAAAGGACGGCAAGGCCTATGTCAGGGCTGGCGCAGGAATTGTCTATGATTCAATCCCAAAAGCAGAGTTTTACGAAACTGAAAAAAAAGCAATGGCCTGCATAAAAGCTATCTCTAAGACAGGTGGTTTCAAATGAAAGTATTGTTTATTGACAATTTTGATTCTTTTACGTATAATCTTGTTGATGAATTTCAAAAACAGGGCTGTGAAGTCTTGGTTTACAGGAACAACATTGATTTAAAAATCCTTGACAAAGAAATCTCCAGGTTTAAGCCGCAATTAATAGTTATTAGTCCGGGTCCGGGCGCGCCAAAAGAAGCAGGTAATTGTATACCGATAATTAACAAATATTATCAAAAAATTCCAATATTTGGTGTTTGTTTAGGGCACCAGTGCATAATCGAAGCATTTGAAGGAATTGTCAGCAGGGCTCCTGAAATTATTCATGGCAAGCCATCCTTAATAAAACATGACAATGAAGGCATTTTTAAGGATATTGAAAATCCGTTGCAGGTTGGCAGATATCATTCGCTAGTGGGAATTGATATCCCATACTGCCTTGTAATTTCTGCAACAACATTAAAAAAACATCTTGTGATGGCTATACGGCATAAAGAGTTCCCTGTTTTTGGTGTGCAGTTCCATCCGGAAAGCATCTTAACACCCTGCGGCGGACTTATTATTAAAAATATTATTAGGATGTACGGTCAAAATGATTAAAGAAGCAATTGCAAAACTTATTGACAAAACAGATCTGAGCATAGAAGAAACTGAATCTGTCATGAACCTTATTATGGATGGGCTTGCAACTGACGCGCAAATTGCCGGTTTTTTAGTGGCATTAAGATTAAAGGGCGAAACGATCAGCGAAATCACTGCATGCGCAAAAGTAATGAGGCAAAAGGCAGTAAAAATTACGCCTAAAAATCAGAACAAGCTGCTTGACATTGTGGGCACCGGCGGTGACAAGTCAGGAACTTTTAATATCTCTACAGCTGCAGGTTTTGTAGTTGCTGGTTGTGGTGTTCCTGTTGCAAAGCACGGGAATAAGGGTGTTAGTTCAAAATCAGGTTCAGCAGACGTATTGTCATCTTTGGGTATTAATATTAATTTGGACCCAAAAGAAGTTGAGAAATGTATTGAAGATATAGGCATTGGTTTTATGTTCGCACCAAGATTTCACAGCGCAATGAAATATGCAATCGGTCCCAGAAAAGAACTGGGAATTCGCACGGTTTTTAATATTTTAGGCCCGTTAACAAATCCTGCCGCTGCACCGTACGAACTAATGGGCGTTTTTGATGAGAAATTAACTGAGCCTTTAGCAGAAGTATTGGGCAATCTGGGCTGTAAGCATGCGCTTGTGGTTCACGGCAGCGGTCTTGATGAGGTTAGTTTAACAGGCCCTACAAAAATCTCAGAATTCAGGGATGGCCATGTTCAGACTTATCATATTAAGCCAACAGATTTCGGGATGAAAATTGTTGATATAAAAGAATTAAAAGGCGGCTCTCCTGAAAAAAACAGCGATATCATTATCAGTATTTTAGACGGGACAGATAAAGGCCCAAAAAGGGATATTATTGTGTTAAATGCAGCAGTTGCCTTATTTGCTGCTGACATTGTTGATAATATCAAAGATGGTATTAAGATTGCTAGTGAATCTATTGACTCAGGCAAGGCCATGAAAAAACTTGAAGAATTACGAAAATGTTAGCAAAAATAATAAAAAACAAAAAAATAGAAGTGCGTGGAAGAAAAAAACTTCACCCATTACGAAGCTTTCGAAAGTACATAAAAAATTCCAATAGGGATTTTAAAAAGATGATAAGTAAGCGCGGGCTTAACATTATTGGTGAATTAAAAAAAGTATCGCCTTCGATTGGGTTATTAAGAAAAAATTTTGATTTTGTTGACCTGACCAGAATTTACGAAAAAAGTAACGTCGCTGCAATTTCAGTTGTCACTGACGAGGTTTTTTTTGGCGGTAACGTCGCAGTCATAAGAAAAATCCGAAAAAACACCAGGAAGCCAATTCTGCGAAAAGACTTTATTATCGATGAGTACCAGATCTACGAATCCAGGTATTACGGCGCAGATGCTATCTTATTGATAGCTTCACTTCTTGACAAGCAACAGATTGACAATTTTCTGGCAATAGCCAAAAAGTACAAAATGGACTGTTTAGTGGAAGTGCACAATATGCAGGAACTTAACAAGGTACTGACAACTAAAGCAGAAATAATCGGTATTAATAATCGCAATTTAAAAACCTTACAGATAGATTTAGAGACTGCAAAAAAACTGTCACAAAAAATTAAAAAAAGGATAATTGTAGCTGAATCTGGTTATGAGACAAAGGATGACATAAAAGGAATTAAAGGAAAAGTTAATGCTGTTTTGATTGGCACATCGTTAATCCGCTCAGATAATATTAAACAAAAGATTGAGGAGCTTCAATGACAGCCGTAAAAATTTGTGGTATCACCAATTTGCCAGATGCCATCAGCGCTGTTTTGCTTGGAGCTGATTATGTTGGTTTTTTGGTCGAAATCTCTTTTGCAAAAGATAAGCTTAGCAGAGAAGAAGCAAAAGAAATCATTTCCAAGCTTCCTTTGGAAGTTAAGCCTGTTTACGTTACATACGAAACAAAATCCAAAAAAATTATCGAGATTACAAAAGAGATTAAGCCATCGATTATCCAGTTGCATAATGATATTTCCATTTTGGAAATAAAAAAACTTAGAAAAGAACTAAAAGTAGGGTTGATTAAAACAATCAATGTTAAAAATCTAAAATCTCTTGCTCAAGCTAAAGAATATGAAGCATACGTTGACTTCATTTTACTCGATACAGAAGTTAAAGGCAAAAAAGGCGGCACTGGCAAGACCCATAACTGGGATATTAGCAAAAAAATTGTTTCAGAGATTAAAAAACCAGTATTTTTGGCAGGCGGCTTAAACCCGAAGAATGTTAAAGAAGCGATTAGAAAAGTTAAGCCTTTTGCAGTTGACACTAATTCAGGTGTTGAGACAGAATCACGCAAAAAAGACCATGAAAAGATGAGATTGTTTATTGAAGGGGCTAAAAAATGAATTCATTGCATCAATTTAAGATAAGCTGCAAAGTTGGAAATGATTGTTACATGGCTCCACTTCACTGCGCCCATGGTATATCCTATCTATTAGATTTCGAAAATAAGAAAATTATGGTTGATGTGGGTGAATCAAGTGAAGTATTGTTTCATAATATGCAAATAATGAATGTTGATTTTTCAGAAGTGGATACTATTATGTTAACTCATGGGCATTACGATCATGGCAATGCGTTATTTAAATTAAGCAGGGAAATCAAAGATACACCATTAATCTGTCCAAAGAACTGCTTTACCGATTCGTTCAATGATTTGAAGGATACATATAAATTCATGAAAATAAAAAATGGCAAGATTAATGTAGGTATCAATGAAAAGATAACTAACGTAATAAACAGTATTAAATATGTTGAAAAACCATATGAACTTATGGATGGAGTTATGGTATCTGGTCTACTGCAATCAAAAATTAATGAAATATCCCTTTATATCAATGTTGAGAAAAAAGGTTTGGTTGTTATTACTGGTTGCGCACATCCCGGGATCATTACTATACTTGATGACGCAAAAAAAAATACCGGTATCGATAATATATATGAAATGATAGGCGGATTTCATTTAAAAGCAAGTACTGATGAAGAAATTATCCAGATAGCTAATCGCTTTGAAAAGGAGAATATAAGTTTTATTTTAACTGGTCACTGTACAGGCTTTAAAGATTTTCGATGATGTGTTTGGGGATAAGCTATTAGGATTATCAGTGACAAAAACATGTAGTACAGGTCAAGAGATGATAATAAAATGAAAAAAATACGTTTTGGAAAACAAGGGTATTGACATGATACAATTACCAGACTTTAAAAAGGCATTTGAATACGAAAACAACTTTTACTTGGGCTGTGATAACACAAGATTAAGTAAAATCCTTGCACATTACGAGCTATATAAGAGGGTCCTGGATTTACCAGGTGATATAGTTGAATGTGGTGTCTTTAAAGGTGCAAGTTTTGTTAGGTTTGCTGGTTTCAGATATTTGTTTAAAAATCCCTATTTTCATAAATTAATAGGATTCGATACCTTTGGAAAATTTCCCCATACTAGCTTTAAGGACGATGAAAAATTAATAAAACATTTTTTTCAGGCTGCAGGTAATCAATCCATTTCAAAGGAACAACTAATTGAAGTATTAAGAAATAAAGGGATTGATAAAAACGTGGAATTAGTTAAAGGTAATATTGAAAAAAGTATTCCTAAATATATTAAAGAAAACCCTAATCTAAAAATATCGTTATTAAATTTAGATACAGACTTTTATGAACCAGCAGTTGCTATAATGGATAATTTTTGGCCCAGAATTGTCTCAGGAGGTATTTTGATACTTGATAATTATGGTGGGTTCCGTGGTGAAACAAAAGCCGTTGATGAATATTTTAAACATCAAAAAGTGAACATTTTGAAATTTCCTTTTGCCATGAATCCATGTTATATAGTGAAATAATTATTAGCATAACAGGGATAGAGAACTAATGATAAGGTGCACGAAATGAAAAAAGGACGATTTGGAAGATATGGCGGAATGTATGTTCCTGAAACATTAATGCCTGCGTGTGCAGAACTGGAAGCTGCTTTTAATAGATATAAGAATGATAAAAAATTCAAAAAAGAATTGAATGGATTGCTGCAAAATTACGTAGGAAGGCCGACCCCTTTAACCTATTGTGATAAGCTTTCTTCAAAGCTTGGATGTAAAATCTATCTCAAAAGAGAGGATTTAGCTCATACTGGCGCTCATAAAATAAACAATGCACTGGGTCAGGCTTTGCTTGCAAAATATATGGGAAAAAAGAGAATCATTGCTGAAACCGGCGCCGGGCAGCACGGTGTTGCAACAGCAACAGCCGCTGCAAAACTAGGGTTAGAATGCGAGATATATATGGGAACAATTGATATTGAAAGGCAAAAACTTAACGTTTTTAGGATGCAATTACTCGGCGCAAAAGTTAATCCGGTCGCTACAGGAGGAAAAACACTTAAAGATGCTATCAATGACGCGCTTAGGGAATGGACTTCCAGTGTTGAGACAACGCATTATCTGCTTGGCTCGGTCCTTGGGCCTCATCCATATCCAGAGATGGTTGCGTATTTTCAGGGGATCATAGGAAAAGAAGCAAGAAAGCAAATCCTTGCGATGGAAGGAAAATTACCAAAGGCGGTTGTTGCGTGCGTTGGCGGAGGCAGTAATGCTATCGGTATATTTAAGGGATTTTTGAAAGATAAGGTCAGCCTTATCGGTGTTGAAGCCGGAGGGCTTGGATTAAGATCAGGCAAGCATGCTGCAAGATTTGCTGACAAGAAACTGGGCAGAGTCGGAATACTGCACGGGACAATGACTTATGTTTTACAGGATAAATTTGGGCAGATATATAATACCCATTCAGTATCTGCAGGTCTTGATTACTCCGCAATCGGCCCAGAACATTCATATCTGAGGGATTTGAAGCGGGCAGAATACAGTTTTGCAACAGATAAAGAAACAATAGATGCTCTGAAGCTGCTTAGCACAAAAGAAGGGATTATTCCTGCGCTTGAATCAGCGCACGCTGTTGCGCATGTTGTGAAATTGTCTAAAAAAATGAAAAAGGATGATATCATTATTATTAATTTATCTGGCAGGGGAGATAAAGATATGGAAACTATTGCAAAAGAGCTTAAGTTTTAAAATGAGCTATCAAAAAACATTTTCAAAATTAAGAAAAAAAAAGGAAAAAGCATTAGTTCCGTTTGTGGTAATCGGTGATCCTGATTATGAAACAAGCCTTCAGATAGTCAAAAAGATTGTTGAATCAGGTGCAGATATCTTAGAATTAGGCCTGCCTTTTTCAGATCCTATTGCAGACGGTCCAACAATCCAAGCAGCAGATGTTAGAGCTTTATCAAAGGGAATTACAACAGACAAATGCTTTGGTTTTATTAAAAGGGTTAGGGAATTTACCGATATACCCATGGGCCTTCTTGTTTATTATAATCTTATATATCAGCGAGGGATTTCAAAATTTTTTTCTGACTGCAAAAAATGCGGTGTAACCTCTGTTCTTGCAGCAGACGTTCCTTTTGAAGAATCCAGTGATATGGTAAAAGTTGCAAGAAAAAATAATGTCGATACTGTTTTTATTGTAAGCCCTCTTACAGATAATAAAAGATTCAAGCTTATACTGCAAAAATGCAGAGGGTTTATTTATATAGTAGCCCGGCTTGGAGTTACAGGAACAAGAACAGATATGAAGCAAACAACTCTGAAATTAATAAGAGGAGTTAGGAAAAAAACAAAACTGCCAATATGTGTTGGTTTTGGAATATCAAAGCCAGAGCATGTTAAAGCAGTTTGTCAGGCTGGCGCAGACGGCGCTATTGTCGGGTCAGCTATTGTCAAGCTGATTGAAAATAATATAAAAAATAAGAAGCTGATGCTAAAAAAGATCGAAGACTATGTAAGGGGATTAAAAAACGCAACAAAATGAAACTGGTTAATGGCTTAGAAAAATCGAAGAATCTTATAAAGATAGCGCCGAGTATTTTATCAGCTGACAAAGACAAATTACAGCAGGAAGTGAGTGAGATCGAGCCTTACTGCGAATTATTGCATGTTGATATAATGGACGGCAAATTTGTCCCTCCAACAACTTTTACTGCAGAAGATATTAAAAAGATTAAAACATCAGTTGAAAAGGATGTTCATCTGATGGTTGACCATCCGATAAAAGACGGCTTTATTGAAGATTATGCAGACGCAGGAGCAGACATAATAACTATCCACGAAGAGTGTAAAGACGATATAAAAGAAGCCATAAGTCTTATTAAAAGTAAAGGTATAAAGGCTGCAATTTCCATCAACCCTCCAACCCCTATTAAAAAGATCAAACCGTATTTGGACGATATTGACATGGTGCTTGTAATGTCCGTAAATCCCGGCTATGCAGGCCAAAAATTCATCCCTGAAGTGCTTTTAAAGATTAAAGAGTTAAAAGCTTTAAGGCCTGAATTAGAAATTGAGATTGACGGAGGTATTGGGCCCGATACCATTAATGAAGCTTACAAAGCAGGCGCAAACATTTTTGTTGCTGGCTCAGCAATCTTTGGCAAATCTGACAAAGTTGCAGCTATCAAAAACCTTCAAAAGTGTGCTAATAATTAGCCCAGTATCTTCCTTGTTTTTGGGTCAGTTTAAATTTATATCCTAGCACTTTATTTAGCAGATTTTCTTTCATAATCTCTTTTTTAATGCCTTGTTTTATTATTTTTCCATCTTTTATTAGTAATACTCGATTGATTGCACCTGTAATCTCATCGATATGGTGCGTAACAAAAATGATATTGTGCCCGGATTTTGCCAGTTTATTTATTAATGTAAGAAACTCTTCTTTTGTCGGGATGTCAAGTCCTGTGCACGGTTCATCCATCACAAGCAATTTTGGATTAAACACAAGTGCTCTGGCGATAAGTACTTTTCTTTGCTCACCGTGTGATAATTCTCCAAAAACTCTGTCTTTCAGGCTGTTAATTTCTAAGGATTTCAGAATTTTTCTAGCAGCACTTATCATTTTTGTTGTGGTTTTTTGATAAACCCCTATACTAGAATAAAATCCAGACAACACCACTTCAATTACTTTAATATTTTCATGGTGCTGTTTTTGTAAAAAATCACTGACAAAGCCTATTTGTTTTTTAAATTCCCATAAACTTATTTTGCCGAACTCCTGGCCGAAAATCTCAACACTGCCCGAGCTTGGTTGCATATTTGCAGATAGTATTTTTAGTAAGAACGATTTGCCTGACCCATTCTTTCCGATGATTGCCCAGTTTTCATTTTCTTTTACAGTCCATGAAATATTATTCAGTATTCTTTTCCCTTTTCTTGTAATGTTTACTTCTTTTAATTGGATTAATTTTCTCAATTTGTTTTAATAAGTGGCCAAATTATATTTAAAATGATTGTTTTTATCTGCCTGTTAAACACTTACATGTTGCTAACCTAAACCTTTAAAAAGCATGACAAAACCTTTAATTTTGAGGTGTTCATTTTGTTAACAAACTCATTCATCCATATACCTTCCGTTGGATATACAACCGAACAAAAAATTTGGCGTTCTGGTATTTCTGGCTGGGACAATTTTAACCTTGATAAGCTAAATCTGCCCGCTTTTAAAGCCCTGCATATAAAAAAATATGTGGATTTATCGATAGAATCTTATGCTAAAGGCGATTACGAGTTTTTCTCTTCACTTCTTCCTTCGCACGAGCATTGGCGATGTCTTGCAGATTATAAAAAAATTGCATTTCTCGACATTGAAACAACCGGACTTGACAAATCCAGAGACGATATTACAGTCATTGGTGTCTACGATGGTGAATCTGTTAAGACTTTTGTAAAAGGCGAAGATTTTCTTAGTTTTCCAGAATATATTTCATCCTTTCCGATGATTGTAACATTTAACGGGGCATGTTTTGATTTGCCTTTTATTAGTTCAAAATTTGGCATTAACTTTAACCAGCTTCACCTGGATTTAAGGTTCGCTTTTAGCAGGCTCGGCTACAAAGGCGGGCTGAAACGTATTGAGAAAGCCTTTGGCCTGCAAAGAAGCGACGAAACTGATGGCATGGACGGCTTTGAAGCTGTAAGGCTTTGGTATAAATATTTAAACGGCGACGATTCAGCTTTAGCTTTATTAAAAAAATACAACACCGAAGACATAGTCGGCTTAAAAACTTTGGCAGCTAATGTGTATAAGCTGCTTAAGAACAAGTTCACAGATTACGTAAAATAATCCACCTGGTCAGAAGTTATCGTAATTTCTTTGCCTGATTTTTTTTTGATTGAAGGAACCATTTCAAGCCCTTTCTTCAGATTTATATTGCCGCAATTCATGCAATGAAAATATGGCCCCCATTTTCCTTGCCTTATGTCAAGCCATTCACCGCACGCGCATTTTATGTCATTAAGTTCCGTATCCTTATGATTTGCGCATACAGAAATTCCTTGTCTATTTTTAGTTATCCCCATTTTCCCGCAAAATGGGCAATTATCAATCCTTGACATTCCGTATTTTTTTGGTATTCTCATTTCCTCCAAAATTATTGTAGGGTTTAAAAAAATTCCGTTTTTTTATTGAAAATTTCAGTTAGGTTTAATACCCCTATATTATGCCAAAGTTTCCAATTTATTTTCAAATCGATAATTATTTAAACAACAAAATATCAAATCTTACTGTAAAATGTATTATACCCGTTTTAAAGTAGGCGATAAATATATACAACTTATCGTAAAGGATCACGGCGCTAACAAACATAATTTTATACTGAAGTTTGATAAGCCGGGTGGTTTTAAAGAGGTTTTAGACGATGAATCTATCCGGCCAAGAATTCGTCAGTTGATTTACTACTTCGAAAAGCAGCACAGCATCCTAATACACCTATCCCGGTCATTAACCGGTGAAATCCATCATATCCTTCAATTTCCTTTGCTTGCCCATCGAAGAACGGAACACAATTTTCCTGAAGAGATGATGGGTATTGCAATTGTTGTTAAAGAATTAATTGAGCTAATTGACAGGCTTATTAATTCAGCGCATATTATTTTGGGTTATTATGATAAAAAGAGCAAATTCGCTGACAGAAAATTTGAAGATTCATTAAAGTTTGAGTTTGACTCGTTGATAAATGATTTGGAAAACATCGATATGTTGGTCGATAAAGAATGGAAAAAAATCCATAATGGCATTCAGCTGGTAAAAGATTCGGTAAATGAATATTTAGGGTTAGAACAAGAGCTTCAGGAAGTTGAAAAAGAATTAGGAAAATTATAATTCTATGGTTATTAATGCATCTTTAACGGGTAAAAAATTTAGGTTATCCAGTCTCAGACTAAAAACCTTTATATATCAAAAGTTTTATTCTCTATCGTATGGCAAAAATGATCGATCCGTATGGTTCAGAACTGGTAGAAGATTACGCTAAAATTGTCAGAGATTTTGGCTTAACTGGTTTTGACCCTAAGAATTATCCGGATGCTAACAGGTTAATGAGGCGCGGCACTGTTTTTGCAGAGCGCGACATGAAATTAGTCATTCAGGCTATTAATGAGCACAAGCCTTTTTATGTTTTATCAGGGATTATGCCCACAGCAAAGAAAGTCCATTTTGGGACAAAGATGGTTGTTGAAAATATTGCTTATTTCCAGGATCATGGTGCTATAACTTATTGTTTGGTTGCGGATTTGGAAGCAGCTGCTGCCAGGGGAATAAGTCTGCAGGAAGCAAAAAAAAACGCGCTGGAATACCAGATTCCAGCATATCTTGCATTAGGTTTAAACCCTAAAAAAACAGTTTTTTATTTCCAGTCAGAAAATAAGGACGTGATGCATCTTGCTTACGAATTATCAAAAAAAATTACTCTAAACGAATACAAGGCAATCTTTGGCATTGCTGACCCTGGAAGAATCATGTCAGCTTTAACCCAGGCATCAGATATTCTTTATCCTCAATTACACAAACGTATGCCTGGCGTAATACCCGTAGGCATTGATCAGGATCCAGCCATTCGTCTTACACGCGACATTGTACGAAGGACAAAACAAAAAAAATTCTTCATGCCTTCAGGCCTATATCATAAGTTCACTCCCAGTCTTGACGGTGAGATGAAAATGTCAAAATCCCGGCCTGAAAGTTGTATTGACTTGCCAGAAGACCCAGAGATAGTCTGCAAAAAAATTATGAGGGCCAAAACAGGCGGCAGGGACACTGTTGATGAACAGCGGGAAAGGGGCGGCAACCCAAATGATTGTATGATCTTTGAACTATATAAACAGCACTTAATCGAAGATGATAAAAAACTCCAAAATATTTATGATGAATGTACGTCAGGAAAATTATTATGCGGTGAGGATAAAAAACATTGCTGCAACTTAATGACTAATTTCATGATAAATCTCTCGGACAAAATTAAAAAAAACAAAAAAGACGTTTCCAAGCTGAATTTTATAAAATTTAAATAAAAAGTTTTATATATTATGTTTGTTAGCATTAAATAAAAAAGGGTGATATGAATGCTGGTTCCATTAAAAGGCAGTTTTATGCTTACAAGTATTATTGGTTTTATCATTTCTTGGCAGTATGTTTTTCCGCGTGATAAAACATGGGGATTCACTTTTATTCTATTTTTTGTATTGATGTTTATTGCGTCTGTTATATCCATGACCAATGCGCCGCTTGAAGCAGAAGAATCATTAGACTTTCGGTATAAAAAGAAATAATTCAGGTTCTGTCAAATTTTTCTTTTGCAAGATTTTCTTTCCAGTAAACAGCATGTGATGCTCTTTTATCAAATAGTTTTATTGCAACTGTTAGGATATCCTCTTTAAACCCCTTAAACCCTTTTTCTTCAATAAGCATTTTTGCGTCATCAATACACTCTTTCATTATTTCAATATTCTCATTCCTGCATTGAGTCTCAACATCTTTTTCTTCTTCAGTTGATAAGAAGATTTCAACCCATTTTGGATACGATATTCCTTCTACAGTTTTTGGAAACGACTTTGAAAACACCATTTTCTATCTCTTTAGCTGTATGTATGCTCTTATTTATTTAAAATTTGCCTTTTTTCCGATAACTTTAAAAATCAAAGCCTATCCTCAATCTTAAAAGTTACCTTTAGAATGGGATTATACAGGTGTACTTGTATGACATTAAGCTATGGGGTAGCTTGGAATAATCCTTTCTGGTTTGGGATTTTTATACAGAAAACCAGACGACCCCGGTTCAAAAAGCGCTAATATTCATTTATGGGGCTATGAAAGTCCGGGTAGCCCCACTTAAAAAAATGGCAGGAAAAATAAGCTCAACAAAAAGATTTGGACCAAGGTATGGTAGAAAAACTAAGCATAGGTTTGGCACTATTGAATCTGAACAACGGAAACTTCATAAATGCCCTTACTGTAACGCAATCAAAGTAAAAAGGGTAGCTGTTGGTATCTGGATCTGTAGAAAATGTAATTCCAAATTCACTGGTAAAGCATATTCAATCAAAAATAAGGTAAGAGTTTCTAAAGAAGTTGTTTCCAAAAAAGAAGAGAATCTATCTAAAGATAGTTCATCTGAAGAGACAACATACAAAGAGGATACTACTGAAGAAAACTTGGAGAAGCTTCCTGAAGAAGAGACAACTTATAAAGATGACACTACTGAAGAAAACTTGGAGAAGCT
Source organism: Nanobdellota archaeon (assembly GCA_043818675.1). GTDB lineage: Archaea > Nanobdellota > Nanobdellia > Woesearchaeales > DATDXC01 > JBDRFR01. Next base: position 23,904 of record JBDRFR010000110.1, on the reverse strand, counting down.
TCCTGAAGAAGAGACAACTTATCAAGAGGATACTACTGAAAAAAACTTAGAGAAGCCTTCTGAGAAAAAGAAACCTAAAAAAAATTTAAAAAGAGGTTAAAATGGTAGAATATAAATGTTTTCAGTGTAATAAAAAGGTAGCTAACGATTACTTAAAAAAACGTGTCAGATGCCCGTATTGTGGCAGTAAGATGCTTTTTAAGCCAAGATCAGTTTCAACTCAGGTTAAAGCCAGGTGATTTTATGGAAATGTCAAAAGAAACTGAACAAAACATTAATCAATTACAATTATACGAGCAAAGCCTGCAAAATCTGCTGATTCAAAAACAACATTTTCAATCACAACTTATTGAGATTGACTCTGCATTAAGCGAACTTGAAAAAAGTCAGGACTCATATAAGATCATTAATAATATCATGGTTTCAGCAAGTAAAGAAGAATTAAAAGACGACCTTAAAACAAAAAAAGAGACATATGATATTCGTGTAAAGGCGCTTGAAAAGCAGGAACGAGCAATTAAAGAAAAAGCTGAAAAGCTGCAATCAACTGTTATGGAATCTATGAAAAAATGACATCTGAGTCTTTGGGCAGCATTATCGACGCGTTAGAAGAGCTTAATGAAGACACAACTGTTCCAAAAAACATTAAAATCAAACTGGAAAAAATATTTAATATACTAAAAGAGAACAACGAAACATCAATAAAACTTAATAAAGCGCTTCATTTACTTGACGAGATTTCTGACGATCCAAACATCAATTCTTTCACCAGAACCCAAATCTGGAACCTTGTAAGCATGATAGAAAAAATTTAGATTATTTCCTTTTCTTTAGCCAAATATTCTTCTAGCGTTATTTTTCCTGTTATGTAATCAATCTGCAGTCCTTTAAGCGGTGTATTAATATCTTCCATGCTTATTACAATTGAAGTTTTAGGTTTTTCCTCATCAATATTATTAACATAACTTTTCCCCCAGTTCATAGTGATGGTACCAACTACAAGTGCAAATACTACTAATATGATTGTTGCAATTAATGGGGACACTGCTTTTTTGTTCATCTGACAATTTCCTTTTGAAGTAATAGCATATATATAAAGAGGCTTATGATAACCATCTCAAACAATGATGTCAATATTCTGGGAGATGCTATAATTCCCATGCCATTGAGTATTGTTAAAATTTCTTCCACTATGTATACGATAAGGGCCGTGAATAGTATCGCCCAGGGTGTTAAGTTTACCTTCTTTGTTTTCATGCTAAGTAGCTTGACAAATAAGGGCATAATGACCATCACTAGTGCTAAATTATAGTATGGTGCTACAAGTCCTAAGCATACGTCTATTCCAGCCATTTTATTTGGTAATTTGTATTTGCAATATAATTGCAATTAGTATAAGCACAAGCATTATTGTAGGTATAATATGGGTAAGATACGGGCTTTCAAATATTTTAAATGCTCTCAATGCTCCAAAAATCATTTGAATAGCAAAAAAAACAAGTGTCACTATTAGCAGTTTCCATGGTTTTAATTCTTTTCTTCTATGTGAAACATGAAACAGGCTTATTGCAATCACTCCTGCAACAACCACAAGAAATACATTAGCTATCTTTATTATGCCCTCAAAATACTCCAAATACTATCACCTCTGCCTTTTCTAGTTTTATGTACTATAAAAACCTTTTTATTTTTAATTTATTTTTTGACAGGTAATTATATGCCATGAACGGCAGTACAAAAAACAAAGCCCCAACTAACCTGCTAAATATTATAAATAATAAAAATTGTATCTTACTATACCCTATTATTAAAAATATTAAGAAAATGAATATCTCAAGAATAAATGCTCCTCTGGGGATAATCATATAAAACATACTTCCAATGCTGATTATAAGCAATATTACATATACCTCAGGTTTAATTCCGATTAATAGAAACAGGAAATAAATCTTAGGCGCTTCCAAAAAGTATCTCAATAAATATCTAAATAACTCAGACTGATGGCTATTAGGCTTAGGTCTGAGGAATAGGAAATTTCGCCATAAATGGCGAGGTATTAAACCCCTAAAAATTTCTAGTGAAATTTCCAATAAGTATTTCGATTTACTGGCGAAAATCAAGATTACACCTACTGCTGTAAAAATCGCAGCAAAAAAAAAATGATTTTGTATCTTTATAAGCAAAAGTAAAATACTAATCAGAAACATAACAAATAGGGCGGCGAATTCATCTTTTGAATATAAGTTTCTTGAAAAGCTTATTTCATCATTTATCTCCTTAAAAAGTCCGCATCTAAGGCTCTTTTCAGTAAGAACAGGCGACATACCGCCAATATAACAGCCCAGTAAAAAAGGTATGATATATACTGAATCCAGATTTTTAAGGGATTCGGGCCCATAATGGACTGCAGTGTAAAAAGATAATACTAAAATAAAAGTAATATATATATATAATATTAGTCTTTTATAATCTCTTGCTCTCTTTTTTCTTTGTGCCATATATTACCATTCTCATAGCTTCGTTCATAATCCTAATGGCCCTTTTTGGATAAAAAAGCAGGTTACTTAAAACAAGGATTATTGATTTATCCAGATTAAATAGATAATATTTAAAATTCCAAATCAGATATATCTTCTTAAGTTTATTTACTTTACTATAATTATCCTGGCAGCTGCTATAATGAAATCTTCTATCCATCTTTTTTTTTATAATTAAATTTTTATTATTTTCGTAAAATGGTGATCCTTCATAAGGTATAAAGTAACAGACCTGTAATACATCGGGTTTTAGCTCAAAAGATAATTCTATACTTTTTCTTATATCTTTTAATGTTTCTGTTGGAGAGCCTATCATAAAATATGCTGCAATCTTTATGCCATATTTCCTGCATAATTGGGTGGCTTTTATTATCTGTTTTACATTATGTCCTTTTTTTAGGATATTTAGTATTCTTTCAGAACCTGATTCTACACCAAAATTCAGGCATTCACATCCTGCCTTGCTCATTAATTCAAGCACATTCTCATTTATTCTGTCGGCCCTTACCTGCGCCATCCACTTGATATCCATATTCTCTATTATTATTTGCTTGCATAACTTATCAATAAACTCTACATCCCCCAAAAAATCATCATCCACAAACCTGATAGCATTGAAACCGGCGCCTTTAATTCTTTTAATGCGCCTTATCGCCCCCTTTATGGAAAAATGCCTTACTTTCCTTCCGTGGGATATTCGCAAAGTCTGTGAACAAAATATGCACTGATATGGACATCCTTCACTAAGGTTCATAAATGCCCACTTATTTTTCTTAATCGCACCCATTGGATAAATAGTAAAATAGTCTCGTTTTTTCATCTCCTCTAAATCAATTTTAGGTATCTGATCTAGTTTTCTGAAACATGTCCCTGTTTTTAATTTGGAAAAATTTGATTCGCCCTTATCAATTTCATTAATAAATTTTAATGCATACTCATATAATTCTCCTCTTACCGGATATACTCTTTTTGAAATTTCAGAAAATAATTGCGGCATGTTTTCAGGAAGCTGCCCATAAGCAAAGATTTTAATCTCAGAATTATATTGTATTGACTTATGGATTATTTTTAATGAAATGGCCCGATTATAAGACTTAATATTAATAAACAAAAAATCACTTTTATTAATTTCTTTGATAATCTCTCTTTCAGAAGGATTATCTATTTTAAAATCAATAAATCTTATTTTGTATTTTGTTTTAAAGACACTTATTGCGCGCAAGGTGGATACATCGGGTTCCTTGCTTTTGAAAAAAACAGCACTCTTATAAGTGTTTAAGAACAGTTCCATTATCAAAATTCGCTTCATCCACTAATGGTAGGTAGGGTATATTTTAAATTCTTTTTGGAACACTTCCAATATTGGGTTTTTAATAAGCAAGAATAACTGTATTTTTGCGAATAAGCTGTTTTGGTCAAAGAAAAACTAGTAACTATTGGTTGTTATAGATAATAAAAGTATAAAAATGAACAATGCTATGCAGGTGTTAACAATATCTAATAAAACAACCAAGCTCACTTAAATTCTTCTTACCAGTCTAATACAAGTCAAGAGCTATGACTGGCGGCTCTTGATTATTTTAACCAGATAGGGATTATCCCCTACGATAAAATAAATTGAATTACCTCGAAAATAATTCAAAAAAGTTTTTGGCAAGAAATATAACTACTTGAAATCTTAATATCTAAACTGATTCACTAATCATGTAGTCGTATTAGTGAAACCTCAACACCAAAATTGGCAATAATATCTCAATCCAAAATAGCATATTAATCTACTATTTTTCCTGCAATTATGGATAATAACGTTAGTGCTTTTCTTATTGAACATTTACTTCGATAAATTTTTCAAAAAAAAAACATAAATATATTAAACAAAATTAATAAAAGGGAATTAATTACTAATATATCAGTAAAAAAATGAATGTTTCAGTTTTAATCCCAGCATATAATGAAGAAAAAACAGTAGGTAAAGTGATCAGGGATTTTAAGAAACATCTGCCTGATGCTCAAATTTATGTTTGTGACAATAATTCCAATGACCAAACAGCAAAGGTCGTTAAAAAAAATGGAGCAACCATCTTAATGGAAAGAAGACAGGGAAAGGGTTACGCTTTGCAAAGACTATTTACTGTTCAATCAGAGGTTTATATTATAGTAGACGGAGATGATACTTATCCTGCTGATAAGGTAAAAAAATTAATTCAGCCCATTATAAAAAGAAAAGCAGACATGGTAATTGCTTACAGAGAAAAGTATAATTCTGGTTTAGTCCGTAATTTTGGAAATTTATTTATTACCCATCTTATAAATCTATTTTTCAAACAAAAATTGCATGATGTCTTATCTGGTTATAGGGCTTTAAATAATGAATCACTTAAAAAATTAAACATAAAAAGCCAAGGTTTTGAAGTAGAATCAGAGATTACTATCAAAACCATCGAAAACAGGTTTAAAATCTTGGAATTCCCAATCCAATATAAAGCAAGAAAAAACTCGAAATTACGTACATATAAGGATGGAACTAAGATCATAATGGCAATAATTAATCTATTTAGGACTTATAATCCATTAAAATTTTATTCCTGTTTACTGATATCTCTCATGGTTTTGATATATTTTTTTATCAACACCGTGGTTTAGGAGTTCATTTTCCTAATAAATTCTTTTATACATTCAACTTATCATCAATTTCGCCCAGTGTTAGTGCAAAGAATATGGACAAAAAGATGATCTCAACAGCAGATTGTTCTGTTATTGTAAAGTTGCCTTCTTTATGGTTCAGATCACAGTATACTTTCAGCAGGTATATTAGTAAAGGGTAATGGATTAATGCATAAATTTTTTGGAATTAAGATGTTTAAGAAGCCAATTTCCTTCCTTTGCCCTTATAACATATTGATGATAGACATGTTTCCCATAGTCTTTTCCAATAGGGATTATAACATTTACATCTTCTAACAATGAATTATATGTCAAAGCATGCTTACTCCTTATCTTATTCCATCCATCTAAATATTTTAATTTTTCCTGTAAAATCACTACAGGTATGTTATCAAACCAGCTATTGAATCCTTTGATTAAATGATTATTTTTCTCTTTTTAAGTTTATGGCATCAATTTTACATCCCACCTATATCATTAGTTTTAAATAAGATTAACAAAATCATAAAAAGGGGGATTTGGAAGATGGTGCTAAGAAAAATATTTTTATTACCTGGGATATGGAGAGTGAAACAATTATATGAAACCGGGTTTAGATTATTGATTAAAGAAATGAAGGTGATATTTTGTTATCATATATTAAAGATCAGACCCCCTAAAAAGATGCCCTATCATATTGGAGGAATTCAACTTACAAATCTTTGTAATAGCAACTGCGTATTTTGCTCATATAGGAAAATTAATGATAGGAAATGTGTTATGAATTTAGGATTATATAAAAAAGTAATTGATGGATATTTAGAAATGGGAATTAAAAAAATTGGTTTTTACTCAACAATAGGGGAACCTTTAATGGATCCAGATTTTTATGATAAAATGAAATATGCTAAATCAAAGGGAATGGAAATTTTTATTTGCTCTAATGGAATATTAATTTACAAATATTTAAATCAAATATTAAGTCTAGAAATTGAAGAACTGATAATAAGCCTTAGTGATTTAGATTATGAGATAGAATCTGAAGTTTTTGGTATTGGTAAAATTGTTGCACGTAAAAAAATTGAAGGGATATTAAGATTAATATCAAAAAACAACAACAAGATTAATATCAAAAAAATATCTTTATATTTTAGACCTAAAAGAAAACCATATAAAATAATGCAAAATAAGCTTTTTGAAGAGATAACTAAATATAGCTATGTAGATTGTTCATTTTTATTGGGATATGATAATTGGTGCGGATTAATAAAAAAAAGGGATTTAAAGGGAATAATGCGTTTATTGCGTCCGATTCGTTTTAGAAAATATCCTTGCATTCACTTATTTTATCCAATAGTCTTTCCAAATGGATGCGTTAGCGTCTGTTGCAGAGCATCGGAAATTGTAAAAAATGATTTCATAATAGGCAATGTTAAAAAAGAAACACTAGCAGAAATTATGAATAATGATCAAATAAAACAGACGATTCAGGGATTTAAATACGGGAAAATGCCAAAGAAGTGTACTAAGTGTAATAATTATATGCCATGCATTTAATCTGCCACTTAAGAACCTAATCTTAAAATAAAGAAAATGGTAAACATTAAATTAATTAGAGCCCCTTGCAATGAACCTTTAAAGTTTCATTCTACAAGGTTACAAACTCACTACTTCCCACCTTTAGCATTAGGCACCATAACAGCGTACTTAAGAAGTAAAGGCATCAATGTAGATCAGGATGACTTAAATATCAAGTTAAAGTATGATAACTACTACTCCAGAAATAAGATTGATACATCAATATTCTTTAATAGAAAAAGAATCACAAATTATATCCTGAATAATAAAGATGATTATTTGGAAGAATTATGCAAAAATATTGTTAATAAGACTAAAATAAAAAATATAAATGCAATTTTATTATCAGGTGACAGTGGTTATGAAGGTTTCTTATATACGGCCGCAATCTCAAATTTTCTTAAAAAAAAGTATGACGTTCCAATCATAATTGGGGGAGTTAATTTGCGAATAGGTGAATATGAACATGCATACAGGTTAGTATCAAAAAATAAAGTAGCTGATTTTTTGATAAATGGAAACGGAGAAATACCCTCATATAAAATAATATCCCAATTAGATGGAGAAGTAGGAGTAAAAGATGTTCCAGGTTTAATTTATATGAAAGGCGGGAAGGTAAGGATAAACAAACCGGCAAAATGTGTGTTGATAAAACCCGATTTTACAGGCCTTCCATTAAATAAATATAGGTGGATCATAGGAAGAGAATTTAAACATGAGTTAATCAATCCGGAGAAAAAAGAATTATTGATACTACCTTTTCGATTTATTACAGGGTGTCCGCATCATTGCGCATATTGCGGTTCATCTATGGATAATAAAATTGAGTTTTTAAGTCCGACAGATGTGGTTAAATATCTTATTGAATTATCCGAAGAATATAACACTCCTTATTTTTATTTTCTTCACAACACCATAAATATATCAAAACCTTATATAAACGAACTGTGTGATAAAATAATTGAAAAAGGACTAAAAATATACTGGACAGACTGTGCAACTATCAAGAATATGGATAAGAAAATCTTAATTAAAATGAGAAAAGCAGGTTGTATCAGTCTTTGGTTTGGAGCAGAAACAGGTAGCCAAAAATTATTAGATTATATTGAAAAAGGCATCACTATAGAACAAATATCTCATGTTTTAAGGTGGTCCCATGAAGCAGGTATTTGGACATGTGTAGAGATAATATCTGGTCTGCCGACAGAGACTGATTATGATATAAGGCAGACAACCGCCTTTCTAAAAGAAAATTCAAAATTCATAGATACAATTAACTTCTCTCCATTCTTTCTGTGTTATCCTAGCAGGATGTATGTATATCCTAAAAAGTACGGAATAAAAAATATTAGGCTTCCAAAAAATGATAAAAATAGAGTAAATGTAATCTACCTGTTTGATGAGATCAATGGATTTAAATGGAAAAATAAAGAAAAACAAATATATTTTTCAAATAAAAAAACAAGATACAATTCTCCAAGAAAAGGAGAAATACTAAACTTTGATCACACCCCTATCTTATTTACACTGTACTCTCAATTTACGGATAAAGGAACAATTAAAAAAATATACAAAAAGATAAATAGGAGATTGTATTTTTATTTATTAATCAAACCCAAAACATTGTCTAGGTATATAATGGATATTAAAACAGTTAGTGAAATAAAACATAAGATATTATGTTTAATAAAAGGTTTAGATTAAATACTCTAAAAAAATTAAGGTAGGTAAAATGAATTCGCTCAACAAATTGATTATATACGTTAAAAAAAAAGCTATCAAATTAACAAAAATCTTAATTGTCTTAGTAATGACTTGTTTAATCCTTATCATACCTTTAAAAATATCCTGTTGGCTGGGTTCGATGGGTTTCAAGATAAAAAAATATTTACCTTCAATTGTATACTCTAATGAGATCAAATATAGAAAATGAATAGGGACAAAGAAATTGTAATCCTTTACTCTGGAGGAGCGGATTCTACGTTAGTTGCAGCTTTAATGGCAAGCAAGTATAAAAGAATACACTTACTGACTTTTTATACATATTTTATGACTAATGTTGAACAAACAAGGATCAATGTTCAAAAGTTAATGAAAAAATTTAAACATGTAGAATTTATTCACAAAATTATCAATATTGACAAAATATACCGCATTATCAGGAAAAATGGATATCTTCATGATATACTAAAATATGGAACATTCAAATTTTATATGTTTAATCTGGATTTAAGAATTTCTATGATTACCAATACAATCCTTTATTGTAAAAAAAATAAGATCGATAATGTAGCCCACGGCGCCAATAAATATTCAGGGATTATAGCACCTTCACAGACGAAAGAAATTATGAAGCAGATAGATAAATTATTCAGTTCAGAGGGAATAACTAAGATAAATCCAGTTTATGATTACCAAGATAGACACCCTATTTTGAACCTTAATTTAGATTATGAAATAATCAGCAGAGAAGAACAAAGTATTAGGACCAAAATACCAGAAGTATCAAAAAGACTATATGAATTAGGACTAGTAAATATAAAAGACGTCAAGGAACTCAATTCAACAAAGTATTCTACCCAAGTTGAGTTTGGATTGGAGTTTTTTTATATGATATGGTATATGTATTATTTTTTTCAGTTATATGATTATGTGACTTTAAAAAAATTAAGCATATCTTACTTTCAAGAAAAATTAAAAGTTATTAAAAAATTGATTTAACTAAAAAAATATTCATACGATGAAATAAACCAATATTCAATTAACAAAGATGGAACATACATTATTTATAACAAAAAAACCGAATCTAAAATACTGGAATAAGAGATATACTAGATTATATTTTGGCAATGAGTTTTGCCAAAGACTGATTCCACCTAAAGAAGATTTAGATTATGTTATTAATTTCATCAAAAAAAAGAATATTAAATTAAGTTTTGTAACACCTTATGTTACAGATAAGGGAATTGAAAGATTAAAATTATTACTAGATCTATTAAATAAAAAGCTTCCAAAAACGGAAATAATAATCAATGATTATGGAACTTTAGAATTAATACGAGAGATGAAATTGAGATTAAAACCTGTTTTGGGCAGGTTATTAACTAAACAGAAAAGGGGACCTAGAATGATTAGCATTATGGATAAACTGCCAAAGCCGGCTATCGAACATTTTAGAAAATCAAATGCAGGGGTCTTGGCCTTTCAAAAATTCCTTATTAAGAATGGCTTTGACAGAGTTGAACTAGACAATTTGTTACAAGGGATATCAGACGATTTTTCAAAATCAGGAATAAACGCTTCTTTATATTACCCTTATGCTTATGTTACAACAACAAGGTTTTGCTTAGCTGTTATCTGTGATAAAAAAGATGCCGCTCCGGGTATCTATTCGTGCAAAAAGGAATGCCAAAAATACGGGCCCTTTAAGTTAACAAATAAACATATGCCTGTCCCATTGTTATTAAAAGGAAATACTCAGTTTTTTGAGAATAAAAAATTACCAAATGACTTAGAAAAAAGGGGAATTAATCGACTGGTTTTTGAGCCAAGGCTGCCAGTTTGACAAGATATGATGCGATCTGTTCTGTTAATCCAAAACAAAGGCAAAGGAACAATGACATTTCCAATAGGTTTATCCTATCTAGGGACTTATTTAATAAAACACGGTATAGATGTTACAATATTTGATATGAATGTTTATCCAGAACCCTATATTAGTCTAAATAAAATTTTGAACAAAAATTTCACACTGATTGGGATTTCATTGCGTAATCTGGATCAATATATACCTGTTTATAGTCCCACTAATTATTTGAAATATATCTATAATCAAGGTTACCTTAATGAACTTGAAAATTTAATAAATATTATCAAAAATAAAAAACCGGGTACTCCCCTTGTTTTAGGTGGGGCAGGGTTTACTATTTTAGCTAAAGAATTGATGAACAGATATAAAGATATAGATTTTGGAGCAATTGGGGAATCGGAAATTACATTACTAGGGTTAACAAAAAATATTGGAAATCCAGAAAAGGTTAAAGGAGTTTACTACCGAAAAGGAAATAACTTATTCTTAACTGGCAAGCCAAATAAAATTAAGAATATAGATTTTATTCCAAAAAAAAATATTAAAGGATTACCAAATTTAAAGACTTATGATTCAATAGGGGTGCAATCAAAGAGGGGTTGTATTTATAATTGCATATACTGCGTAGAACCTTACATACAAGAAGGGCAATTGCTTCTTAGAAACATAAATTCCGTTATTGAAGAACTTAAAGAACTAAAGAAAAAGGGAATATCCAAGATTGTATTTGCCGATTGTGTAGTTAACTCGCCCATTAAACATTTTGAGTTACTATGCAAAGCCATAATCAGCAATGATCTAAAAATAAAATGGAGGGGATATTTTAGATTTGAAAATCTGAATAAGGATTTAATTAAATTAGCGATTAAAAGTGGATGTAATAATTTTATTTTTTCTCCAGATAGCGACTCGAGGAAAATTAGAAAGCTATTAGGCACGAACATAAAAAATGAAAAAATTATCGATACTATACATTGTATAAGCAAATACGATGAAAATGCTGATCTGACTTTGTGTTTTTTGCTTAATAGCCCGGGAGAAAATACTAAAACGTTGTTGAAAACTTTTCTTTTAATATATGAGTTAAAAAAAATAAATCCTAAAATAAATATGGATTTTTCCTCCATTAGGATATATCCACACACTATCCTTTATAATAAAACCTGTAAGTTAGAAAATAAAGATATGTTAAAGAGCATTTACTATAATCCATTCCCATTGAAGTTATTTGTAGTGCCTTTTATTATAATATATTATTTATTTAAAAACAAATTTCAAATACTTATATTAAAATATTTAATAACTAAAAGAAAAAAATGAATCTAACCCTCAGCCAAATTTGACCTACAAAGTGTAAATATACCAATTTAAGATAAATAACCATATGTACAGTTTATTTTTACCAATTTCAAACCTAGGTCGTAGCTGTAAATAGTTATTAGATATTACAGGTGATTTCAATCAAAATAATCGGATTAAATGTTCTATCATATGACGCATGTAGCGCCTTAATAACAGATAATACTATAAAAACGGCAATAGAAGAAGAAAGACTAAGTAAAATAAAGCACCACAGTGGTTTCTTATTAGGGGGTAGCGCACCCGAACTTTCGATGAAAAGGTGTATGAAAAACAGGAATTTGGATTATGAAAATATTGCATTTGGATGGGATATCAATTATCTCAAATACTTGAAGGATTCATGTGGAAACATATACAATGCAATAGCCTCTTCGGTAAACAAAAAATTGTTTAGTGAAAGCCGTTCTTTTATTTTCAAATCATTGTTGGGCTATAGAAGATACTTAAATTTCATTAAAAAAATAAAAAAACAAGGGAAAAATACATATTTTATTCCCCATCATCTTGCCCATTGTGCCCATGCTTATAGAACATCTGGTTTTAAAAAAAGCAATATACTGGTTTTAGACTCATATGGTGAAAAGAGTTCGATATCTTTATTCATAGGTGAAAAAAATGAGATAGGATTATTTAAGGAATTCCCTTTCACTCACTCATTAGGTAACCTATATAAATTAGTAACCAGATTGATAGGTATGGGCTACCATGGAGAAGGAAAAACAATGGGTCTTGCTTCTTACGGTAAAGTAGATAAACGTTACAATCTAATAGGATTAAGTGAAGATAACCTTAAGATCAATCGTCAAAAATTGCTAAAACTTGCCTTACTCCTTAATAAAAGAGTTAGTTTCAAACTAAAAAGCAATATCGCTGCAACATTACAGAATAGATTAGAAGAAACTGCCATTCTGTTGGCGGAACAATTATACAACCATACAGGTTATAAAAAATTATGTATAGCGGGAGGAGTCGCTTTAAATTGTAAAATGAATTCTGCACTTTTAAACTCAGATTTTCTAAACGATATATGCATTCCTTCTGCCCCAAACGATGCAGGCGTTGCATTAGGATCTGCTCTCCAAATGGCTTTTCAGCAGGGGTATAGGTTTAAAAAGCTAGACCATGCTTATTTAGGACCGGAATACTCAGATAAAGAGATAAAAACAGAACTAATAAAAAGCAATCTTGAATTTGAATATTTCACGGATATAAGCGGGATTGCAGCAGAAATGATCAGCAAAGGCGAGGTTATTGCCTGGTTTCAAGGAAGGATGGAATTTGGTCCAAGAGCTTTAGGCAACAGAAGCATATTAGCAGACCCCACTAATCCAAAGATTAAAGATAAAGTAAATGACACTAAACACAGAGAAAGATGGAGACCCCTATCACCTTCTGTGTTGGCGGATAAAATGAGTAAATACTTTGATACCCCTTACAAAAGCCCCTTCATGTCATTAACTTTCCAAGTTAAAGAAGAGAAAAGAACAGAAATTCCTTCTGTAACCCACATAGATGGTTCAGCAAGGGTACAGACAGTTAACAAAAAAAATAATTTAAAATTTTATAAATTGATTAAGGAATTTGAGAAGATTAATGGCATACCGCTTGTTTTAAATACATCTTTCAATGATTGTGGCCAACCGATTGTAATGACGCCAAAAGATGCTATTGAAACTTTTAACAGAATGAATTTAGATAGGCTTATAATCGGCAATTATTTAATAAATAAAAATGGATGAAACAACAAAGAAAATTGCAGATTTTTATGGGCATTTTAATTTCCCTTCTAAAAATAAAATATCCGACTTTGATGTTTTTTTTGCTTTATTGGGTCAAGATAATACTAAATTTCTAAAAAACAAAAAAATACTTGATGCAGGTTGCGGTACTGGTGAAAGAAGTTCATATCTAGCGTATTGTGGTGCTGAAGTTATTGGTATTGATTTAAGTTTGTCTTCCTTAAAAAAAGCTACAAGCTTAGCAAAAAAAAATAAAATAAATAATGCCCATTTTGTAAAGATGGATCTGATGGAGCCAAAGCTGAAAAAAAAACAATTTGATTATATAGTTTGTGATGGTGTTTTGCACCACCTATCAGATCCTTTTATGGGCTTGAAAAATATGTCAAATTTACTCAAAAAACGAGGATATATCATCTTTGGATTATATAACCATTATAGCAGCCTAATGATTAGAATAAAAAGAAAAATAATCTCTACGCTTAATGTCAAAAGGGAGAGAAAAATTAAAATTGCAAATTTTTTATTCAATAAAAATAAAAAACTCTCTAAACAAAATAAAATATGGATTGCTGATCAATTTTTAAACCCAAACGAAGCATATTTTTCAGTTAGTAGTATATTAACATGGTTTAAATTAAATAATCTTAATTATGTGAGTTCATTTCCCCCTATTGAAATTGGAAAATATGCAGATATGATTTTTAACAAAGATTTTAGATTAGTTAACATAAGACAAACTGCAATCAAGAATTTGATAAAAAAGGAGAATAAAAAACTTAAAGGATTAAATAATAATAAACTTTTACATATTTTAATTCAATTGTTCTGGAATCTTCCTGGTGGGAAAGATTACTTTTATATGTGTGGACAAAAAAAATAAACTTATAATTTTTTTTTAACAAATCCCTTCTCACGGACAATGTTGCAAATGCCCCTATTATGCTTCACTCCGTCGTTTGTTTTTATTTCACCTAACATGCAGTTACCTGCAACACTATAGTCAAAAGTACTAGGCTCACAGAATATTGAAAATCTTAATAAAAGCCACCCTTCTAGATTATTTAACATGAATCTTGATTTCGCGAATCTTTTTTTTAGAATAGAAGTAAGGAAATTTAAAATTAGTAAGAGATTTGATATTTTAACCATCTTTAAAAAAATTTTAGCTGAAATAAAAAAAGATTTAAATTTTTTGCCTTTTCCAATTAAATGAAAATAACTGTCGATATTCTTCTGAATTATGTCCAGAGGTATTAATTCCGATATGGGTTTATAATTTCCTTTGTTTCTGTAAAGCAGATATTGAGACGCATACAGACAAGGATATATCGGTAAAAAACTTAGATTCATCTTCAAAAAATATACTAATTTTTGGAAGTTTAAAACATCTTTCTTAGATACTTTCCTCTCCGTTTGTTCTTCTAAAATTTTGATTAAATGATCATGTGTAAGGGCATCCTTATAATTCAATCCTTTTTTACCTAAGTGAGCATAACTTCTGTAACAGACTTGTTTTATAAATCCATTGTTGACAGCAAATTTTAGTATTGGTTCTAGTTGATCTTCATTTACATGTTTAGTAACAGCTACTTCTAAAGTTGTGGGGATATCCAATTTATTCAGATTATTCAACGCCTGTCTCTTTTTTTCGATCAAACTTTCCCCCCTTAAAACTTTATATATTTCATCTCTGAATCCATCAAATTGAAATAAAACTGTTAGCCTTTTACTTTTTATTTTTCTCAAATAATCCAGATTAGCAAGTTTAATGCCGTTTGTCACTAAGTAAGGCACATTGTTTGTATCTTCAACACATTTAATTATCTCTGGCAAATCTTTCCTTAAAGTAGGTTCTCCTCCAAATAATGCTATCTCCACATTTATCCAATCCTTTATCGTGTCTTTAATAAAGTTTAAATTGGGCTCATCATACTTTTGGTTGTTAGCATTAACATAACATATGGAACAATCAAGGTTGCATTTATAATTAAGAAATAATTGGTACATTGTTTTTGGTATTTTTAAAGGTTTATTACGGTATAGGATCAGGTATATTCTATTCAGTTGCTTATAAAAATAAGAATCTGCACTTATTAAAATCTTAAACCTACCATGTCTACTGCATTTTTTCACCATATAAATCTTATTTTCTTCTTCAATTATACTTGCGTCCAAGTCAGTTATACAAACAGGGCACACACTCTTGGTTTCTCTGATGATCTTCATAAAAATTGAGAGCGAGATAAGATATTTAAATTTAGTTATTTATTTAATGGTTTTATAATTATTTTATGGACTTAGAGAAAGATTTTTAAATTTGATAATTACACTTTTCTTATTAATGTTAGAATATCTGCTAACGGTTAAATATTAATATCCTACGGATTTATCAAAAATGGCTGATGTAATATTATTATATCCAAAAATTAAAGAGAAAACCAGCTTTTACAGAAATCCCATCGAGCGAATAAAGGAGCTTCACTCTTCAATCCCCATTCCACTGGGGCTTTTAAGCATATCTCGATACCTGGTTGACAGATTTAAAGTTAAGATAATCGACCAAAGAACGGATAAAGATTGGAAAAAGCATCTGCTTAAGGAATTGAATCAGAATCCTTTATGTATAGCAACGACTTCCACAACTGGTTTGCAGATTAACTACGCATTGGAAATTTCCAAATTTGTAAAACAAAACTCAAATATCCCAGTAGTATGGGGTGGAGTACACCCTTCTTTATTACCTAGACAAACATTAGAAAATCCAAATATTGATATTTTGGTAAAAGGCGAAGGCGAAATAACATTTTTTGAGTTAGTTAAAGCCATGGAAAAAAATAGAACCTTAAAAGGAATAAACGGAGTATCGTTCAAAAAAAACGGCATAATCCAAAAAAATCCAGATAGGTCCCCTCCAGATTTAAGCAGCCTCCCTGATATCCCTTACCATCTCATTGATATGGGTGAATATACTACCCGATTGAAAAAATCCATTCTTATAGAGAATTCTAGGGGATGCAGTAAAAGCTGCACATTTTGCATTACGCCTACTATACCCTTTAGATTCATTGGAGCTGAAAAACTCATAAAACAAATTAAACACCTAAATCAGTGTTACAAGATAAAAAATTTCTTTTTTACTGATGAAAATTTCTTCCTTAATAATAAGGAAGTTGAAAAAATTACAAACACTATTATAAGAGATAAGATTGATATAAATTGGTTTGCCGGAGGAGGAGATATAAATTCCTTGCAAAAGTGTAATCTCAAAATATTGCGAAAAAGTGGATGCACAAGGGTACTTTTAGGAGCTGAATCTGGTTCACAAAGGGTTTTGGATTTTATAAATAAAGGCTGTAGAGTCAATGAGATACAAGATGTAAGCAAAAAATTCCGTAATTCCAATATTCGCTTAAGCATTTCTTTTATGATGGGTCTGCCCAATGAGACTTTAGAGGATTCTATAAAAACAATAAACCTAATGTTTAATTTACTAAATAAGAATAATGATATAGCGCTTAGCATCTATAAACCATATCCTGATACACCCTTATTTTTATATGCGCTTAAAAAAGGTTTCAAAGTTCCACAATCATTAGTAGAGTGGGGTCATTTTAACCAAAACCATTTAAATATGCCGTGGATACATAACGACATTAAGAAAATGGAGAAGTATTGGTTCATCTTGAATGATATTCAAGCATTCCCCAAAATAATAAATAAATATATTCAAACCAATCTTCATAAAAAAATGCTAAATTTATTAATGGGAAAAAATGGCTAGGAGAATTAGGAAATTACTGCGTACGATATGGGTAAGGATTATATTGAAATATAAAGTTATATTATTAAGAATTTTTGGAGCTAAAGTTGGAGAAAAATGTTATATCTACACTTCATTGAGAAATTTTGATAAGATTTACACAGATAGAATTGAGATAGGTAATAATGTAACGATTACAAAAGGGGTTATTTTGCTTTGCCATGACATGGCTAAGGGGTATATTCATAAAAAAAAGCACAATAACGAGGCTATAGGAAACATTAAAATTGGAAATAACTGTTTTGTTGGAACAAATTCAATTATTTTGCCTAATGTTAAGATTGGAGCTAATGTTGTTATAGGTGCTGGAACAATAGTCACTAAAAATATTCCCGATAATGTTCTTGTGGCAGGCAACCCCGCAAAGATTATAAAAAAATTATAGATGTGAGATTTAATTATCAAATATTTATTAATTAATCAAAAATATTATAAAAGAAAGTCAGACAATTGTATTAGACCTGCATCTTTAAATCCGTTAAGATTTGCAGATTTTTTACATCAAATAATCTATGGGGGTGATGGAAATGCTAAACCACAAAACTTACCCAAACGTAACATTAGGTAAAGATTCAACTATAAAAGATTTTTGTGTAATCGGAGAGCCGCCTAAAAACAAAAAACCAGGTGAATTGAAATTGATTATAGGAAAAAATGCTTTAATAAGGCCATTGACTGTAATATATGCTGGTTCAATCATAGGTGATCATTTTCAGACAGGAACGCACGTTTATATAAGGGAAAACAATAAAATAGGCAATAATGTTACCATTGGTTCAGGAGCCAAGATTGAACAAGGTCATGTAATTGGAAATAGTGTATCTATTCATACAGCCTGCATATTAGGTGAATATTCAATAATTGAAGATGGTGTCTGGATAGGTCCAAATGTTATTTTTTACAATGATCTTCATCCTCCATGCCCTAAATATAAAGAATGTATTGGAGCACCAATAATTAAAAGAAACGTAAAGATTGGAGCAAGATCCAGTATATTTCCAGGAGTGATTATTGGGAAGAATTCTATTATTGGAGCAAATTCTATGGTTACAAAAGACATTCCAAATGATTCTGTGGCCATTGGAAGTCCTGCAAAAGTCGTTAAAAAAGTGGATGATTTAAAGTGTTTTAAAGGATTCTTTAAAAAGCCTTATGAGTGGGAGAAATGTACAAAGGAAAGAAGATAGTAGCAATAACTGGTGGTTATAATGAGGAAGGAAAGATAGGTAAAGTAATAAACAAAATTCCTTCTTATTTTGATGAAATTGTTGCAGTTGATGATGGTAGTACAGATAAAACACAAATAGAAATAAAAAAAACAAAAGCCATACTTATGATAAATGAAATAAATAGAGGTGCTGGTTTTGTTTTAAGGCGTGGGATGAACTATGCTATTAAAAAAGAATACGACATTGCAGTCATCATTGCAGGAGATAACCAAGATAATCCAAAGGAAGCAATAAGATTAATTCAACCAATTATAGAAGGTTGTGACATTGTTCAGGGTTCCAGGTATCTTAAGGGTATCAAGAAAATTCCTTTGTTTAGGAAGATATCCACAAAACTGTTTACTTTATGTTTTGGATTTGTCACTGGCTGCTATTTGACAGACGCATCAAATGGCTTTAGAGCTTATAAAGTAAAATCACTCAGAAAAATTGATTTTTCTGCTAAATGGCTTGACAAATATGAATTAGAGCCCTACATACTGATACAAGCAATCAAAAAAGGATACAAAATTAATGAAGTTCCTGTAAGCAAATATTATAATAGAAAACAAGGCTATACCAAGATGAAACCGGTCATAGATTGGTGGAGAATTACTAAACCCCTATTAAAAAATGCATTTAAAAAATAAATTATTTACCATAAAATCAGTCTTGAATCAGAATTTATTCAAGAAAAGAGTTCCTTTATCAGTAAGTTGGACTTTAACAAACAGATGTAATAAAAAATGTGATTACTGTAATCTACCAAACATTACTTCAAAAGAATTAAAAACAAAACAGATTATTTCAATAATTGAAGATCTTTCAAAATTGGGCACACAAAGAATTGGTTTTACAGGTGGCGAACCATTATTAAGAAAGGATATTAAGGAAATAATTGATTTCAGCCATGATGAAGGGATTTTTACTGGTATGATATCAAATGGTTCTTTAGTAAATAAATATATTCAAAAAATTAAAAATCTTGATTTATTACAATTGAGTTTGGATGGACCACAATGGATAAATGACCGACAAAGGTACCAAGGTTCCTACAAAGATGTAATAAATGCTTTAAAAGTTGCTATCAATAAGATTCCAAATATCTGGTTGACATCTGTTCTGACTAAGAACAATCTGAATTCCATTCATTTTATCTTAGATTTAGCAGAACAGTATAATTCAAAGGTTTTTTTTCAGCCGGTCGTGAATTATGATAACTGTGGAGTGCATGCAAATAATCTTGTACCTGTTGAAACGGAATATAAACAGACTATTAAAAAGTTAATAAAAATTAAGAAAATTAATAAACATATTGGGAATTCAAGGGTAGGCTTGGATTATCTCTATCATTGGCCAATCCCTCAAAAATTAAAATGCTACTCGGGTAAATTATTTTCTCACATATATCCTAACGGCGATATTTATCCATGTTTTAATATGGATGGCAAGAAGCATTTGAACTGTTTACGTAATGGTTTTGAAAAGGCGTTTACAAGTCTCAAAATAAAAGATTGTTCGGGTTGCTTCACATATGCTAATATTGAGATGAACTATTTATTCAATTTTAATCTTAATGCAGGGTTGAATTGCTTAAAATTGATGGACTAGTGGGAATAAGTGAATGGTAAAAAAGCAACTAAATAATCGGGTAGCTTATCTGTTGTCACAGCTGCAATTTTTCTATAAGACTATTACATATGATAAATTGAAAAATTTTTTGGTGGTAAATTATGAATACAAACATAAAAAAACAAAATTAAAATCAATGCCATACTTGGCAATGATTGACCCATCAAATGTTTGTAATCTTAAATGTCTAATATGCCCAAATAAAGTAAACAAACGCAAAAACTCGTTTATGTCTTTTTGTACATTTAAAAAAATTATTGACAAGGTAGGACATCATCTATTCTCTGTGGGTTTATTCAATATGGGCGAGCCCTTCATGAATAAAGAAATATTTAGGATGATAAAATACGCAGAAAGTAAAAATATAAAAACCTACTTACATAGCAATATGACTTTAATCAATAAAAAAAATGTTGATAAATTGGTCAATTCTGGACTTAGATACATAACAATGAGTATTGACGGTGCGTCTCAAAATACATACACCAAATATAGGATGGGGGGGGATTTTAATAAAATTATTAATAATGTAAAACTGATAATTAAAAAAAAAATGGAAAATAAAACACATTTTCCGTTTTTAGAATGGAAATACATGGTATTTAAGTATAATGAACATGAAATTGCCAGGGCAGAAAAAATGGCTAAAGACATCGGAGTGGATTTTTTTAGGACGGTACCTTTTGCGGCCCATACCCCTGTTTATAAGAAAATTAATCAAAAGGCACTTTTAAAGGTCCCTCCAAAGTCAAAAATAATCTATAATAAAAAAACTGCTTGTTATTGGCTTTACAAATGGCTAATTATAAATGCAGACGGCAAAGTAAGCTGTTGCTGTCCTTCAAGTAAAAAGA
Organism: Nanobdellota archaeon; assembly: GCA_043818675.1. Taxonomy (GTDB): domain Archaea; phylum Nanobdellota; class Nanobdellia; order Woesearchaeales; family DATDXC01; genus JBDRFR01. Next base: position 2,939 of record JBDRFR010000110.1, on the reverse strand, counting down.
AAGATGATTTTGGCAATATAAATAAAGAAAACCTCAAGGATATTTGGAATAATCGGCATTTTTTGTCTGCAAGAAGTCTTCTAAAAAATGGTAAAAGTAAGAAAAGATATCACCAAATAGTCTGTAATCAGTGCCAAGAATTCCTATAAAACATAATTCTAATTGAGAATCATTACTTTAGAAACTATATAAATTTTATTAGATATCGTTGAAAATTGCAGCTCTGCTCACATTATAAAAAAATTAGAATAATTTATCATTTACTATTTGACCAAACCCTCTTAATTAATCTGTAATCCTCTTCACTAAAATTCCGGATCAGCAATAAACATCCAAAATAAACAAATACGCTTGCTAAAATGATTAAGAATAAATTCATTGAATTTAAAAGATAAATCACAATGCTCATAGTTATTACTGCAATTATAGGCTTATAAAAGATATTAATGGGTAATTTATAAATTTTCTTTGAAATATATGCCAAATATACAATAAAAGTTAAAAAAATAACTAAAAGATTGGAGACGGCCAGTCCATTATATCCCCATCTATAAATAAAAAAATAGTTTGAGGCTGTCAAAAAAATTACAGAACAGATATTTATCTTAAGTAGTGTACTAAGTCTATGCATCGATATTAGCAAGACATTAAATACTCTTAGAAAAGATAAAAACAAGAAATATATTGAGAGTATTTGTAATACAATTACTGAATTAAGATATTCATAACCGTAGATAAGTAAGATTATTTTGTCTGCAAGCATAAATACCCCTATGCTTACTGGCAACACAATAACGTACAGATACTTAACTGCTTTTTTGTAGGTTAAAAGTAAGGCATTTTTGGATTTGCTAAATAATTTAGACATAATGGGAAAAATACAATCTACAAACATAAATAGGATGCCCAATGACATAATTAATTTATCTGCTACGCTATAAAATCCTACTGCCTCATTACCATTCATTATTGATAGCATTACCTGATCTATTTGCATTACATAATTTTCTAACACCAAAATTCCAAAAAACGGAAGTGATTTTTTTATTAATTTTTGGGAAAATTCATAATTAAATTTTGAATTATATCCTGCAAATTTTCTCCTTATTATACAAAATCCCAGAACAAAACCGGTCATATGGGCAACCAAAACAGCGAGGGCTATATGCTTAATTGAATAATCCATAAATAATAAAGTCAAACCTAAGAGGGAACTAATTAACGCAACCAAAATAAATAAAAAAGCTTCCAATTCCATCCTTTCAAAAGCCCGAAACACAGAATAGAAATATCTACAGAATGAATTAAAAATTATTGCAGCTCCAATAATATAGACTACCCATTTTGTTTCGGGAGGATAATCAAGTATATTAATTATTAATACCATCAAGATGAAGACAAAAACGCTCAAAAATATTTTTATTATCAATCCGTTATAAAAATACTCTTTCACTTTGCTTTTGTCAGCTGCAACATCTCTTATAATCAATAGGTCAATTCCAAAATGAGTTATAATAACAAAAATAAATGCAAAAGCATGGGCAAAACTCCATTTGCCAAATTCCAGAGCACCCAACTTTCTGGCGATAAAGATTGAAAGAACGAGAAATAACAATAAACTGATAATATTGGATGATATCAATACAAGGGAATTTTTTGCTATTTTTTGAACTTGGTTCATTTGAATCTCAGTCGTTTACTACATTAAGTTTTATTAGCGGGAATCAGTTTGTTTTTAAATAATTCTTCATAAATAATCTCTGCTACCATCTCATGTCCATTATACCCAAGATGTACTGAATCCGTGGTGGCGGACCTTAAACTTAAAGGATTTATATTTTTCTTGATAAAAATGGCCTTCAAATCTAAATAAGTAATGTTATATTTGGTAGAATATAATCTTATAAAATCATTTTCTTTTTTAAATCCTTTATTAAGATAAGGTAAATCAATAAAAAGAAATTTTGAATTGTTGTAACCTGTAATTTTATTAATAGAATTTTCTGCAGTTTTGTAATCTACTTTATTATTATTGTAGTATAGGATATTTGTTATACTACTGCTAAATAAATAGAATGATCTAGTCTGATGATACCATTTGGTAGAATATTTATATAACGCATATGGTTTTGCAGTAGTAGACCATCTGTACCCTAAATCATTTTGACAGAATATATAGATGATTAAGTCAGGTTTACATTCAATAATTTTTTGAAAATAGTCAGAAATATCTTCAATGTTTGCTCCCCCAAAACCAAAATTAAATACTTCAAATTGAATATCTGTTTTTGAGATTTCACTAAGTTTATCTTTTATAATGCCTGTAAATATTTTTTTAGGATTTGACACTTCTCCATAATTTAAGGCATTAGTAACAGAATCACCTATAAACACAATTCTGTAAGTATTTTTTTTAACAGGATAATTACAAATCTCTAAGGTACACGAATCTAACCCCGTATTTCCACAGGTGGGGAAACCGTGATAAAGGTATAAGTATTCTACCTCTCTAAAATCAATGGCTGGTTGATGAGATAAATAAATATTCTTATCGTCTTTTATATAATACCAGTCCAGTGTATTTTTATTTATATCAAAAAAAGATTCAAAAATTGGAAAAGGTAGGTACATTATTGATTCGAGTAACAATAAAAAGACTATCAAACCGGATAATGATAATAGTAAATTAATCGACCCATCTTTTATTTTTCTGTTTAAATCCATTTTTAAGTCTAATTTTTTTTTACGTGTATATTTTATAAACCATACAATTTAAATACTTTTTTAATTACCTCTCATCTATGATTGCATGTTAAACCTCGTGGTTTAAATATTCCTAAATTTTAGGAATATAAAACCACACGGAGGTGATGTCATATGACATCAAACAAGCAAACATACATAGGATTGGACATACATAAAAAATTTTTGTATGCTGT
>JBDRFR010000109.1:0-9407 GCA_043818675.1 Nanobdellota archaeon | reverse complement strand
TCCATTAAGCTTCAAATCAAGTAAGAATTGGATTCAACTACCAATTACACCGGCAATGGAGATTGGGCTTACAGAGAAACCTCTAAGCATACAAGAGGTATTATGTAATTCCACACTTAACTAGTGGGGTGCCCGGTTTTAATAAAAAAAATAAAAAAAATTACATCATGCCTGGAGGCATTCCGCCCATCCCGCCTGGCATAGGAGGCATGCCTTCGCCGCCTTTACCGCCGCCAGAACCGGCAATGACATCGTCAATTCGCAATATCATGATTGCAACTTCGGATGCAGAACTAATTGCCTGAGTTTTTATCTTCAGAGGCTCAATAACTCCTTGTTTATAGGCGTCATGGACTTTGCCGTTGAAAACGTCAATACCAGCCCATTTTTCACCCTTATCATGCGCTGCTTTTAGTTCAGTTAAGATGTCTATTGGATCGATGCCTGCATTTTCTGCCAAAGTCCTTGGAATTATTTCAACAGAGTTTGCAAAAGCCTGCACTGCTAACTGTTCTCTGCCAGATAGACTCTCAGCGTATTTTCTAAGCTGCTTTGCAACTTCAATCTCTGGCGCGCCAGCGCCGCCTACAACTTTTCCATTTTTTATGCTTGCAGCAACATCGCCGATCGCGTCTTCCATCGCCCTTTTGATCTCGTCAACAACATGTTCTGTACCGCCCCTCACAAGGATTGTCACAGATTTTGGGTTTTTGCAGTTTTTAACATAAGTCATCTCTTCATCGCCAACACGGATTTCTTCAACAATGCCTGCCATGCCAAGATCGCTTGCGCTTAGATCTGTTAAGTTGGTCACTACTTTTCCGCCTGTTGCTCTTGCAAGCGCTTTCATGTCGCTTTGTTTAGCCCGCCTTACAGCATAGATCCCTTTTTTTGCTAAAAAATGCTGAGCTATGTCGTCAATGCCTTTTTGGCATACAACAACGTTTGCGCCTGATGCTACAATCTTATCGACTTTATTTCTTATCATCTTTTCTTCCTGGTCAATAAATGCCTGCATCTGGCTTGGGTCGGTTATCTGGATCTTTGCGTCAATCTCTGTGTTTTTGATTTCAATAGCTGAGTCAATAAGGGCAATTTTTGCATTTTTTACCTGTCTAGGCATGCCAGCGTGAACACGCTCTTTGTCTAAAATTACCCCTTTTACAAGCTCGGAATCCTCGACAGAAGCGCCGACCTTTTTCTCAAGCTTAATATTGTTTTTGTCAATTATTACAGTGTTGTTTTCCATGTCGATTATTGACCTTACAGCTTCAACTGCAATCTCGGCTAACTTTTCTTTTGAACTTTCAGCGCCTTTGCCAGTCATTGCTGTCATTGCAATCTTGTTTAGGATATCAGTATCCTCCTTTGTTATGTTTTCTGCTATTGAATTAAGGATTTCCTGAGCTTTTGTTTCAGCCAGCCTGTATCCCCTTGCAATAATTGTAGGATGCACTTCCTGATCAAGCAAAGCTTCAGCGTTTTTTAATAGTTCGCCTGCGATAACAACCGCTGTTGTAGTGCCATCGCCAACTTCGTCTTCCTGTGTCTTTGCAACTTCAACAATCATCTTTGCAGATGGATGTTCAATCTGCATTTCTTCAAGGATGGTGACGCCATCGTTAGTGACGGTTACGTCACCAAGGCCGTCAACAATCATCTTATCCATGCCTTTTGGGCCTAAAGTTGTCCTGACTGTTTCTGCAACCATCTTGGCTGCCATAATGTTGGTTCTCTGGGCATTTTTCCCAGTAGTTCTTTGTGTGCCTTCCGGCAAAATAAATATTGGTTGTATGTCTCTTGACATTTTGTTCACCCCATTATATTTTAAAAATTGGATAAAAAGTGAGTGACTAGTACTATTTAAATGTATCGGTTTTGTGGGCTGTAAAGTGAATGGGACCTGGAATATTGGATATTGGAAAAATATTTAAGCCTTAATAAATTTTAGACTTAGATGAACAAGAAACAAAGCGATTTTACTAATGTTAACCATATGGATATGGCTAATCAAATAGATAATAAATGGGAAAGAGACACGATCCTGTCTTTTGTAAATGAACAAAAACGTAATAATTATTCTCTTAGACTTAGGAATAAAGATAAATCAACTATAAAAAAGAGATTTATTAATGTTCTCCAAACAGAGAGCACTAAAAGACATAATAAAAAAGTTGTAAATCTCATTTTTGGGTATATGATATTTAAGATTATAAGAGATATGAAAATACCAATAACAAAAGTAATTGTATGTCCAGACCATAGACCAACAAAAGAGGTACATCATTATATTCAAAAAATAGCTAATTATTGTGGAAAACCTAATTTGTTGCAAGAGGTAAAAATAACATTTATTGATAGAAACCACTATGATTTGTATAAAAAAACACCTGCACATAGATTAGCTGGTAAGGCACTTAAAGGGAAAATTAAGACCACTAATGTAGTTAATTCTGAAGAATTAATTGAAATTATCTCAAAATTATTATAAAAAAAGTGAGGGTTAACCGATAAAGGTTCAAGCTTACACAACGCAATTTCGGACGAACCTAATCAAGCGAGATTGTAAGTACCCTCACTACTACTATATATTACTACTATATATATACTTTTCGAAAAAATAGAAAAATATATATATCAGTAATCCATATTATTAATAAATTAGGTACCTACTACTATTCAATCTTTTTCTATTATTAATGTTCCTTTTCTAATGTGTACCTCTAATTTTTCGCCAGATTCCCAATTTAATTTTTCAATTAATTTTGGTGGAACAACTATAACCCATTTTGCGTATTCTTTATCACCGATTTTCTTAGAAAGCTGTTTTTGTAGGTACATAGTAAATAATAGGTACCTACTAATATTTAAATATCTCGGTTCCCCATTAACTTAACAGCTCAATTTTGTACCTAAATTAATAAATCAGATTAAATTATTTCATATTGGGGTGGTTTATTTGATAAATAAGTTGTATGTGCTTCAAGCAACAGCAATAATATTTTTTCTATTACTAATGTTCTGGATAGACCACAAGGACGATACTCCAAAAATTAACCAGATGCAAAAGACAATTCAAAAACTTAACTCCACAAATATTGAACTAAGAACAGAACTTGTGAATATTAAGACCGAAAATAAAAGATTGAAAAAAGAACAAATCGAAGTATACGAAGAATTGGCTAATTATGCTGCCTTAGGGATTGTTTCAGAATAATGTGCCCAATTTAACTTGATAAAAAATAAATAACAACTTAAAAAATCTTACATTTAATGGTCCATGCGGGCCGTGTCATATACTTCAAAGTCTTTATCAATTGGGTATTGAAACCGGTGATACAGTAATTGCAAATAAAGAGACTGTGAAAAAATTTTCGGGGTTTTTTTAATCCTCTGAGGAATCTTAAATATGTCTTAAATAAGCCATTCGTTGTTTAATTTTGTGATACTTTAAGTGAATTTAGGACAGTTTGCTCACTAAACTAATATAAACCCAAAGCGGTTCTTGAACTTTATCAAACAAATGGGGTGCTGAGTATTTTGCAGGAAATATTCTCTTTTACAAATGCAAGCAGGTATCCGATAAAACGGGAGATTGAAAAAATAATTATAAATATTAGGTGATAAAATCGCTGAGCGACTAATTGTGCCAACAAGAAATCACGGTGTTTTTCGATATAATCCTGATTTTACTCTTGAAGATATTGCTTTTTCCGGCTTAAAAGGTGTTAAGGAATCAATTGATTTTATTCATGATGGAAAAAAGGCAATAGGACTTCTTACAGATCTTGAATTCTGTATCCTTACTGAAGATGGATATGAACTCAGATTTAATCCTACAAAGGGAATTGGTGGAGTTTCAGAGATTGATCCTAAATATCATATTGACGCTAACAAGAACATTAGGTTATTTTTTGGAATCGGAGAGAAAATTTATTCATTTGATCCTAACACTGATCAAGTTATTGAAAAAAATGTAGGATTTCCAGTCATACCTAATCATGTAGGTAGTGGTATCCAGCGCGTGTATGAACTTGATGGTACATATTATCTTATCATATCTCAAGACCACAACGAAGATAGATTATTTGAATTTTGTGATGAACTTATTCAGAGGGAAACATTTGAGTATCATCCTAAAATTTGTTTTGCCTCAGACAATTTATTTTTCATGAGCCGAACACTAGATCAAAGTTCAATAAAGTTATATGATGCAGCTAGGAAGAGGACTATCAGACAGCAAGTAGAAAAATTCTCAAGGGATTTTAATATATATCCTTTATGGAACAAAGATGTCCTTATTGCTCAAACACATTCAAGTTTTCCGATGTCTCAAAGTTTGCCTGTTTTAGTGTACAACTCAGATCTGGATGTAGTCGAAAAGTTACCAGCCAAGATAATCCCAAGGGAGATTACAAGGTTTCATCTTTTTGATAATCTTATGGGCTTAGTCGACTTCAATAATGACATTACTGTCATTAGCCAGTCATTGGAAAAAGTGGCAACTATGAAGGGTGTTGACAACACATATGGTAAGGCCATATATGAAAGAGACGAAGATTGGGACCCCACACAATACGTTGAGAAAATATTTACCTTAGAAAGAAAAATGGAAAAAAAATATATAGTTGGTACATGTGCACAAGATTTTTACCTGTTTTCTGAGGGATTTGAGTTGCAAGAAGAACACTATTATTGGAAAGAATATTATAAGGATACTACCCATACGGATAGGAATTCCCTTACTTCTAGGCTACATCAGGTGTCTCTTTTAGGTCAAAATTACCTTGTGATTACTGCACCAGGTCACTGTGAGATATTATCAGAAAATCTTTTATTGATTGAGAAATTCTCTGATTCTGGTCCAGACGTTATTTCACTAAACGATCATTTGGCAATTGGGATGCGCTCAGATGAAGTTAAGATATATAATGCAGATATTCAATTTACAGCCACATTATCTGAGATAGCAAAAAAAAGAACAGGGGATGTGCGAGAGATAGTTTCATTTCATAAGGTCTGAGAAAATGGCAAATTTTATTGTTCCAACAAGAAATCACGGTGTTTTTCGATATAATCCTGATTTTACTCTTGAAGATATTGCTTTTTCCGGCTTAAAAGGTGTTGAGAAATCAATTGATTTTTTTCATCATGGTCAAAAAGCTGTCGGGCTTTTGGCAAAAGATATGGAGTTTTGTATTCTTACAGAAGACGGATCTGAAATCCGGTTTAATCTGGGTAAACATGTAAGTGGGGTTTCCAAGTTTACTCCAAAATATCAAGTTGATGATAAAATGAATTTAACATTAATTCTTCAAACTGATAGTGGATTATACTTTTTTGATCCTGCATGTGATAGATTGAATAAGTATGATACAAGATTTAGTTATTCTAAACTTATTAGACATGATGGAGTTTCCTATATCATATTAACTGAACAAATTGGATACAATCAGGTTGGGAGACTATTTGAATTAGGAGAAAGATTAGTAGATGTGCAACAGTTTAATAATAAACCAGAAACAATAAGAAAGGATGGCAGGGATTTTTTGGTGTCTGCAAAAGATGGAGTAGTTATGAGTTATAGTTTTGATCAAGGAAATACAATAATTAGAGATTTAGCTAGAGAATCTGGGCAGGATTTTGGATGGTATTCACTATGTCCACTTTGGGAAAACAACGGAGTATTTGGGCTTCAAAATAAAGGTTATGGGACAGAAGAAGCAGCACTAATTCTACTTGATGTAAATTTGGCAACTATCACATTTAAAGGGAATGCAAGGCATCTAAAGGATATGGAGCGAAGTGTTGCTTTTGATAATTATGTAGGGTTTATTTCATCTGAAAATAATATTGAGGTATATGATACCCGGTTAATCCATAGAGCACATTTATGGGAAATTGATCCAGAATATGATGCTGGAACAATCGAAGACAGGCAATATGTAGAAATGATTATGCCCCTGAATTTAATAAGCGGTAAACATTATATGGTAGGAACATGTACACAAGAATATAACATTTATGATGTAGGTTTTAAGCATAAAGGAAGACGATGGTTTAATCCAGAATATGACAAAGATCACATTAACCGAGTACACCTATCATCCAAGCTACACTACGCAAGAATGAGTGGAAATGAGTTTTTTGTAATAACATCACCAGATCACTGTGAGATTCTTTCTTCGGACATGCAGCTGGTTAATTCCTTTTCCGGAGCAGGACCAGATGTGATTACACTACAAGGTAATCCTGATCATCTGGCAATTGGGATGCGTTCAGATCAAATTCATATATATGATCCAGAAATAGAACTTGTCAATAATCTGAATCATATTGCTGAAAGACGGACACAAAGTAATCGAGAAATAATCTCATTTCATAAACTTTAAGACTGCAGTCTTCCGTTGAATCTTTTATATGATTCTTCAAGGACAGTAACACCAGGCAACGTGTAGCCGGCTATATACATAATTAATGCGCCTCCCGAGAGGCTTACAAAATTAATCTTATCGCTTGGGATGCCAAATTCCGCAAGCATTGATGATGTGTCTCCGCCACCCATAACAGTATAAATCTTGTTAGCATTAGGGCCAGCCATTGCAGTCAGAATATTTCTTGACCCTTCATTAAAATTTTCTTTTTCATACACTCCCATCGGTCCTTTAAGATAGACCATTCTCGAAGCTAAGATATGCCTACTGAAATCTCTGATCGTACCGCTGCCAATATCCATTACAGGATGATCCAGGGCTTTTTTAGGTATTTTTTTAATATAGTATTCTTTTCTTTCACCATCAATATTATATGCAACGTCTGTCGGCACAACAAAAATATCTTTATGGTCTGTAATCATACCCTTTATATTTTCTATTTCTTTCCATAATTTTTTTTCTTTTAGAAGATCTTCGTTTGGCTTGCCTAAGTCATAGCCTAACGCGTATAAACATAAATTACCGAATAATCCGCCAACCATGATCTTTTGAACTCTTCCATCCTGCAGCGAATTTCTGATTAATTGCATATAATCTGATATCTTTGCTCCTCCTAAGACGTATGCTGTTTTTTCACCTGCGGCAAAATAATTCAATACTCTATTTGCTGCTGTAAGTTCTTTTTCCATCGTGATTCCTGCAATGCAGGGTAGTTCACTAAAACCAACAATCGATCCTTGCTGCCTGTGAGATACTGAAAAAGAATCATTTACATAATATCTTACGCCAATATCATCAATCAAAGTTCTGATGAGGGGGGTCTGTGCATGCTCTTCAGGGGTTTTTTCAGCAGATTCGCCTGATAAAAATCTGAGATTTTCGAGAAGAAAAGTCTCGCCTGCTCTCATTCCTCTTATTGACTGAACTGCCTGCGTATTTAGTCTATCATCAATATATGTATTCCCAATATAACTAATATTTCCTGATATCCTATTTGGCATACCTGGTAATAGAATTCCTAAGCTTACGAAACTTGGATCGCCTTTTCGCCCATTATGCGCCCCAATTATGGTTTTCGCTCCTGCATCGCTTAATTTTTTAATTGTCTTGTGTGATGCTTTTATCCTTTCATTATACGGCGCTCTTCCATCAATCAGAGTTGTATTAAGATCAGGCCTTAAGAAAACAAATACATCTTGGACTCCTTGACTTATCAAGTCATTTATTGTAAAATACGACATGATTTCCCCCAAACTAGTAGAATTACATCTGTGTTAATAAACTTTTCTATTTGTCATTACTCTCAAATTAGAAATTCTTCCGGTCGAATTTCTTTTCAATGTGAAACAGCATTTATTTAGAAGTGTGGAAATTAAGTCAAATGCCTCAACTTCCAATAACACGGTTCATCTTCTATTCAAACAATATTCTTTAATAATAGTTATTAAATCCAACTCATTATGGCATCCTATAGACAAGCTGCAAAAGCTCTTGAAAAATTACTGGCTGATCTATCAACAGATGTTGAGAATGCAATTATGACGGGAAGAAAAGCAGAGATTGGCTACTACACTGTTTCTTATATGCTGGATACATTATCCGGAAGGAAAAATGCTCGTATTCCGCTTGAGTGTGTAAGGACACGCATGTGCTACTGGCTGAAGGTTCCATGGCAGCAGACTGAGGAATATGTCAATAATATCCTTAGCAGATTGAGATATCCAGTAGATATTCAGGGCAACACTGCGTATATTATCTAATCAAACTCCTTAAGAAATTTCATGAGCTCTTTGGATTTTTCAAAATCCATGAATTCTTTTTTTGTTAGGGATGGCACATCTTTGGGCTTTTTATTCTTGAATATAATCAGTTTATCAGCATCTACAAGTTTTGATAACGATTCAAGTTCCGGGCGCGGCTTATCGCCAAGGGCTGTTAAAATCAAGTCTTTCTCGGTTTTTGCGATAATATCAAACGGCACCTTTTTTGTGTCAATCGCTTCAAAGCCCAACCCTGAAAATTTTTTTGTGATATCTGAACTGGTTGGAATATTTTCTTTTTTTGGAGGGGCAAATATGTTGATCTTTTCAAATACTCCATGGCCGAAAATGTCGTAAATTCGCAGAGCTTTGTTTACTGTAATGTTAGATTTGCCTTGTTCATATCTTTGGATCATTTTTTTACTGACACCTATTCTCCTGGAAATATCACCTAGAGATATTTCTTTATCTTCCCTAATTTGGCGGATCTTGTCGCCCAATATCTGAGCAATGGGGCCGCCATGGTCGGATTTAATGAAAGGAAATTTGTTTTCAACAGAGTTTTTGAAAGTTGTAAAATTTAAAGTGTAAATTCCAAACCGAAAATATACCAAATTGTCGTACAGATCGGCTCCTGCTTTTTCTGCTACAATCAAAGAACTTGCATTGATATAGGATGCAATGTGGTTCATTTGCGTTGCGTACTCTTCAGAGATAGAATTTGCATCCTCTAAGATTTTTATTAATAGGATCTTTGTGTCTTTGCGCGCAAGAATATCAAAACAGGTCCTAGTAAGGATCTTAATAGTGAAGCCTTTTTTTAAAAGGTATATTGAGGTTTTCTCAACAAGTTTTGGCTTCATATATCTGTAAAAATGGGGGAATATTAAATGTTTTTTGGTTTCCAAATAAATAAAAAATCCTAAGATTTGTTATTTCAACAGAGCATTGCTTCGGTGTATTACACCAATCTTAGGATTTTTGGCCATTACAACTTAAAACGATGCAAGCATTGGAGTATTAAACCCAAGTTGTAATAAAAACATATAAATACTAGTAAACCAGTTTACTTTATATGATTGCATGTTAAACCTCGTGGTTTAAATATTCCTAAATTTTAGGAATATAAAACCACACGGAGGTGATGTCATATGACATCAAACAAGCAAACATACATAGGATTGGACATACATAAAAAATTTTTGTATGCTGT
>JBDRFR010000108.1:0-5957 GCA_043818675.1 Nanobdellota archaeon | reverse complement strand
ACAGCATACAAAAATTTTTTATGTATGTCCAATCCTATGTATGTTTGCTTGTTTGATGTCATATGACATCACCTCCGTGTGGTTTTATATTCCTAAAATTTAGGAATATTTAAACCACGAGGTTTAACATGCAATCATATATTCCTTTTCAGTTTTTGAATATATAATATTTTCTAAAATAATTAAGTTTAAATAACAATTCTGATAACTTATATAAAATGAATCAAGAAATAATTGAAAACTATAAAAAAGCAGGAAGGATTGCTGCTCAGGCTTTAGCTTACGGTAAAGACTTAATAAAAAAAGGCACAAAGGTTGTGGACGTCTGCAACAGTGTTGAAAAAAAAATAATTGACCTTGGTGCAGCTGCGGCTTTTCCTGTGCAGATATCATTAAATGAGACAGCTGCTCACTTTTGTCCTGAAAATGATGATGAAACAGCTTTTAATGACCAGGTTGTATGTCTTGATGTTGGCGTCCATGTTGATGGTTATATCGGCGATAACGCCTGCAGTATAGACCTTTCCGGCGCTAATTCTGATCTGTTGAAGGCATCAAGGGACGCTCTAAATGCAGCAATTGAAACCGTACACGTGGGCGTTAAGCTAGCAGATATTGGCAAAGCAGTTGAGCAAACAATCATAAATTACGGTTTTCAACCTGTACGAAATTTGAGCGGTCACGGCCTTGACCGTTACAATATTCATTGTTCTCCTACTATACCTAACTTTGATACTAAAAGCACAGAAATCCTTGAAAAAGGGTCAGTTATTGCAATTGAACCATTCGCAACGACGGGCATTGGTTTAATACATGAAAAGGGTAAAGCGTCTGTCTATTCCCTGCTAGGCAAAAAATCTGTGAGAGTGGGTTTTGTAAGAAATATTTTAAAGCATATTGAAGGGTTTAATGGTGTCCCATTTACAACTCGCTGGCTTACTAAGGATTTTTCCGTGGGCCAAGTTAATTATGCTTTAAACCAATTAAAACAGCTTAACATTTTGAAAGAGTACGCTCCATTGGTGGAAAGGCAAGACGGTTTGGTAAGCCAGGCAGAACATTCCTTGATTGTAGACGATGAGGTTACTGTAATCACCCAATCATAACCATGCAATACAAAAAGCCAATTTCAATTTTTCTTCTTCTAATTATTATTTTGAACTTAATACTATTTTCTTTAAGAAAAATTAACCAGCTTCAGTTTTGGATTACAATTATTGTGGTTGGTTTGGCAGCTTACAAAGGTTTACCCTACTTAAAAAAATGATTATTTGATCCACTTAACAACAGACTCTTTTCTAGGGTATGCATTTTCTGGAAATTTATCAGGATATCCAAATATTAAGTGCGCCATGACCTTGTATCCTATTGGAACGCCCAGCTTATTTAGAATTTTTCGGTTCTTGTTAATGACCATGTCTGCAAACCCAATCCAGCAGGATCCAATACCCAGGCTTCTTGCAAAAAGCATCATATTCGAAGCAGCCAGGCTGCAATCCTGCAAGCTAAACCTATTTTGTTTTGCGTATATCATAACCAATAAGGGCGCATCATAAAAAAATAGGTCTTTTTTTGAACTAACCCTTTTTTCAGCACTTTTTATTTCTTCTTTTCTTTTTCCACTAAAAACACTGCCTATTTTGCCGAATAGAATTCTGCATCTGAACCACTTTTTTATGTATTCAGATAAATTTTTGATATATTCTTGATTTTCTATTATAATAAATTTCCACGGCTGTGAGTTATGCGAACTTGGCGCAAACATCCCTGCTTCAATAATCTGATTTATTATTGTTTTGGGTATTTTCTTTTTTGAATATTTCCTTATACTCCTTCTGGCTTGAATATTCTCTATTACCTGATTCATCTTTTATACTGGTTTAGTTTCTAGTTCATTAATTTTGTTCTTAATATTCTCAATGGTCTTCACGTTATCTTGTTGATTTAATAGTCCTCCACATTCTGGACATTTAAACTCAAACTCTGTTCCTTGGTCAAAATCAAGCCTTACACATGCTTTACTACATATGAAAAAATTTCCCTGATTTCCCTCCTCTTTTACTAATCTTTCTTTCAATTTCTCAATTTTTTGTTTTTTAAGTTTTACAATTAGATCTTTAACCCCTTTTTTATTAAAGGTCCAGTAACTGATATACCATCCTTTTTGTCTGTCCTTTTTCCTGATATATGTCGCAACATTATGCCCATTGAGTCTATAAAGTGTACTTCGTGTCGTTTGCATATCCAGTTTTGTCTTATCAGCTATAATAAATTCTGAAATATTTTTTCTTGTTTTTAGAAATTGCACTATCTTAATTGCAGGCTCACCGCCCACTTCATCTACTGTTTCTTGAATCTTTTTGTTTGTCAGGGTAATTTTCGCCATTTTTTTTCACAGCACTGCCTCTCATATTTCATCAACCTCTAAATAAACACCCCCATTTAACATGGCACTATTTGGTTGTATGCTGTGCTACAACCTTTAGAAAGAGCTTTCCTGCTCTCCTTACAGTATTTATGGGAACACTTGTATTTAAATCTTTCGGTTTTTTTCACTTATTAGAGACAACTCATAATTATTTTTTATTTACAAATTTTACAGCATCTAAAATATCATATTTATTTAACCTACTTTCTGTATAATATTGTATATATTGAAAATATATAAATGTTTTGTTTAATTTGGACTGAGAACTTAGGTAAGGCCTACAGAGTCTACAACGCAAATTTAAACAAACCCTAAAAGTGGACAATGTCTGTTTAATTGCTGCATTTTTTGCAGTAACATTCTCCTTCTTCTTGACCAACTACCAGATGTTTTTCACAAATCCATAAATTGCATTTATCACAATAACAAACAGTTATTTTATTGCAGTTATGACATCTGCCTCCTGGCACAGCTATTGAATGGTCTTTATCGTTTTTTATTGGCAAATATTTGTATACTGCTTTTCTACTGTTTATAGCTGTTGTTTTTCTGGGTTTTCTGTGTTTTGTCATAAAAAAAAGAAAAAATAATTAAGCTTTACCAAGGATTCTAAATACTTTAGTGCCACAAGCACCACATACACCTTTCATAGCCTTCATACCATTTTTCATAATTACTTCCGAACCATCCTTAATTTCAACTTCTTTCCTACATTTCATACATCTGCCTTTTGTCATTTAAATCCACCTCTGGCGATATTTTTTGATTAAATTTTACGCATTTAGTACTCTTTTTCTTCATTACTATATAAATTTTTGCGTAAATTGTAGAAATCAGATAATATTTAGTAAGTCTTTAATATCTTTGATTATGAAGTTTGTGTTATATACTTTGATTTTAGGATTTCCATAGCTTGCAAAACAGGTTTTCATGCCAATTCTCTTTGCTCCTTTCATATCTCTATTTGGCATATCCCCTACCATTAAACATTCAGATGCTTTAATTTTTAGCCTATCAACCGCTGTTTGGAAAGGTAACTTTGAAGGCTTACATTGTTTTGTATCTTCAAACGTAACAATAACATCAAAAAAGTCAGCGATTTTCATGCTGGCAAGTCTAAGCCAGGCATTAAGCCTAGGTGCGTCTGTTACTATTCCTAGTTTTAATCCTTTACTCTTTAACTTTAATAATACATATTGTGTGTGAGGATAAGGTTCTAAAAATCCAACTTTGATTCTTCTATACGCAACAATTCCGTGTGCAAGTATCCTATAATCAATTTTTCCAATAACTTTTTTTAAATATCTCTGAAAAACTTTAGGATCTTCAAGTCCATATTTATCATATATCTCAAATAATTGTTTAATTGCCTTTTTTTTATTAACATTCAACCCTGAATCAATCATCGCATCGATTGCTGCCTCACAGCTCTGCTTTTTTAATCTCATAAAATCTATTAAAGTATTGTCCAGATCGAATAAAATTGCTTTTATCATATATACTATTATGTGGGTAGTGCTTGTATTTATATTTTATGCTTAAATTACTCGCTGATAAAGGGTATGATGCAAACTGGCTTCATCGCTTTTGTCATGAACAATTAATCACTTCCATAATCCCTGGCAGGGACTCCGGCACAAAAAAGATACTAATAGCAATGGCACATACTAAAAGGGCAAAAAATGAGGTTAATAACAAAACTCACCACAGCAGACAGACGGTAGAATCTATTCTCTCAGCAATAAAAAGGAAGTGATGGTGCTAGGCTAAGTTCTGTTAAGATGTACTGTAGCGCCATTATCCATAATAAATTCATCTTATTTTAGGATTCATTTTGACCACAGCTGGATATTTTTATAGTATTATGTTGAATAGTTGGGTATAGTCAAACTTGCCGTAAATATTATTTTTAAAAGCAGTAAACAAATATTTTTATCACTTAATCTGACTTGATCAAAATTGGAAAAATTTATATGTTGATTGTTCAATCAATACTTTGTGATAAAAGCAGTAATATTTGATTACGGTGGAGTTATTGTAAAAAATACCAATGATCAAATCATGGATGATATTTCGGAAGCTTTTAAAACTGATAAAATTAAAGTTGTAAATGCTGTCAAAATATTTTTAACTCAGTACCAGACAGGCAAAATTACAACACCCCAATTCTGGCACAAATTATCCGCTAAATTAAATAAACCGGTTCCAAAAAATTATCAAAAACTCTGGATCAAATCGTACACACCACAAAATAGAATCAATGATCAGATTGTTAATAAAATAAAAAATCTTAGGAGCGCGGGTTATAAAATTGCTTGCTTATCCAATACAATCAAACTTCATACATTAATCGAACAAAACAATTATCATCTTTTTGATGTAAAAGTTTTGTCGTGCAATATTGGTCTTGTGAAACCTGATCCTAAAATTTACAAAGCTGTAGTAAAAAAATTAAAATTGAAACCGTCTGAATGTATATATATTGATGATACAAAGGAATTCTTAAAACCAGCGAAAAAATTGGGTATGGGAACAATATATTTTCAAAACGAAAAACAGTGCATTGATATACTTTCTTACTTAGTAAAAACAAAATAATCTCACTCCTTAGTAGTATCTAAAAAACCATAATGTTTATAAACTTAGAATATTTATTTTTTTAAAATAGACAGGGGATTGTTTTAAAACATATCACTAAGATATCAGTAAAGTATAATATTTTTTTGAATATCCATAATAAAAAAGGGGGGAATGCATATGAAAAAAGAGCTGAGTACGCAACAAATAAAATTAATATCTTTTTCTAAGGTTGTTATGATGTTGGTGTTCATCTCAATTTTTATCTGTCTTCTTAGCGTGAGCTCTGTTTATGCAGCAGCAAACATAACTGTAACATTCACAAGTCCTGTTACAGGCGCGAACTTAAGCGCTGCAACGCAAGCATTTAACGTGACAATACATAACAGCAGTGCGCCCATTGACAAAGTGCTGTTCATGATCAGTAATGGGACCAATCCGTACAACGAAACCGTAACAATCAATAATAGCGGCAATTGGAATAAAATCCTTGATCTTAGCAAAGCGATTGAAAGTGAACATAATGTTACAGTGTTTGTTAATGATACAGATGGATACGTGAATATATCGGTAAGTATTATTGTGCGTGTCGATGGTACAGCTCCAACTGTCAATATTTATAACACCTCTTTTAACACAACCACAACAACACCGATTGTAAGTTTTAATTTTACTGATGCAGTGTCTGTTACTGCAAACTGTACAATGTACATGAACGGCGTACATGTAGCAAGCACGCAGGTTGTTGCAAACGATACAGATGCAATCCTTACTGCTTCAACCCAATCAGCTGGGAGTTATGTGACTACTGTCAATTGTACAGACGCATCTGGAAATAAAGGTAATAGTAGTGCGATTACAATTATTGTTGATAATGTTGCGCCGGTTGTGTCTTTTATTAATCCGTTAACAGGCGTTAATTTAAGCATTGGAACCCAAGCGTTTAATGCTA
>JBDRFR010000107.1:0-8029 GCA_043818675.1 Nanobdellota archaeon | reverse complement strand
ATCATCTACCAAACTAAATTTCCCACCGTTCAGTTTTATTTTCTTCATAGAGCTCTAAAGAGCTCTACACCTATATAAAGATTTTGTAATTACAAAATAACTATTCAAGAAGAACACATTAAGTTAATGGGGTGCCCTGTTTTATCGGTTGTGGGACAGTAAAACTCAACCACCCAGCCAAAATAAGTTATGCCATGCATAAATTACTGCGTTAGCAGTGTCTATCCTTTCAGGTCTTTTCTGAAATATCTTCCAACCCGTCCTCTTCTTATCTTCAGAAAACGCACTCTCAGATTGATTTCTTTGAAAATAACCCTTCAAAAACAGCTTAGTATTTTCTACAAACCGAGTAACCATCTTGCCCCATTCACCCAGTCCAATATTTACAATATTGCTCTTTGGCACGATGAAGAATTTGATATCTCCAACTTGCTCCAAGAGCAAATTTACATAGAATTCAGCACTAAAATATCTATCAAGCCTCATGCTTTTGATTTGAATATCGAGATTGGACAGCATTTTTACAGCTTCAAAGAATGCTTCCTGTTCGCTTTTGAGGCTTGTTCCGTAAGCAATATACATCCTGCTTTTTATATCGATAATAGCAAAAGAGTAAACACACTTGATCTTCTTCTTTTCTTTTGGTTCATTTTCTTTCGCTTTGTCTTTTAGTTTCTGTGCATAGCTAGCATAATGTTCCTTGATCAAAAGAGTATATCCTGTGCCGTCTCCTGCACAATCAATATCTCTTATTCCTTTCTTCTTCAGGATTGATATATGAAGATTATACAATGCCATCTGAACAAGATGATCAGAATAAAGCCTTTCTATTGTCTTATAGCTGACATCAATAGAGGTAAAGCATGTGAACAAAACCACCATTCCGGCCATATTTCTATTGCTTTTGATGCATATCTGCTTAAGCAAAAGCAAGATAAGTTTCTGCTCTAAATTAAGCTTAGGATCATTGCCCCTTTTCTCGGTCTTTATTACTTTTATCGATTTTACCGCTTTTTTTATCAAAGGGGAGAGTTCAGCAAAGCAAACCTTAAGCCTTGCATAGTGCTGTTGTTTATATGTTCTCCAGTCTCTTTTCTTTTTTGGTTGTTCTTCTTTGTATTCTTCGACAATCCTTTTGAGCCGTGCTACTACAGCTCTTGCTTCTTTTGAGTGGATTACCATTTTAGTGTATATCCTAAAACTACTACTATTTGCTTTTTTGTATTCTACAGAATATAAATATTTATATATAAGATAGTGTATACTCCTATTATGTTCGTAAGAAAGCAAAAAATTAAGAAAAAATCAGGCATAAAAACGTATTATAGTATTGTAGAATCTTTGTCTGGCAAAAAGTATCCTATTCTTAAGAATGTTAAATATTTAGGCACGGCTGAAAAAATATTAGAAGTCTTTAAGTTCTATGAGGGAAGAAAGAAATAATTTAGTTCACTGTCCCACAACCTGTTTTATCAATCAAGTTCCAGTTTTATTACCTTATCTTTAATGTTAAGTTCCTTTATAACTTTATGTCCTTTTAATTTATCTTTGATTTCTGTCCAGCTGTATTTTTTGGTTGCCACTTTAATTTGTAAAAAGATATCTTCAATTAATTTATAATTACTGTAAATAATTTCAGCTTTTTTTGATTCATTTACTTGTTTTTCTTTTAATTCTTCAATTTTTCTTTCCTGGCTTAAGATAATCCTTTGGATCTTTTCAATTTGTTTTTGTTTGGGTGATTTTTCAACTTCTCTTTTTGACGATAAGAATTCATCTAATCCTTCGCTAAAACTAGGCATATCCACTTTATGCATGTTATCATAAATCTTCATATTAAACGGCACTACATCAACCATCTCTTCATTCTTGAATATTATTTTCGCATCAATTTTAAACTTCTGAATTTTGTTTATCGCGTCCACGAGATTATTTAGGTCCTTTACTTCGTGAGGATTTAAGTTTTTATCAGTTTTGGACATTAAGCAGATCTCTTCAGCATAGGTTCCTCCAAGACCAAGATCAATAGCAAGCGCCTTTACAATTGTAGCTTTATCAGAACTCTTCAGCATGTTTAGATTGTCGAGATTGAAAAAATTAACTGGTTTTTTAGGATATTCATATATCAATTTAGGCCTGATCTCACGATCTTTCCATTTATGGTATTCAATAGCTGTTAAGATTACGTATTTCTCATCTGTTAGCAAAATGTTACCCTGACTAAATAATTCAACTATCAATCTTTTTTTATAATCTGCTTTTTCAAACACAAATTCCACTATCCTTTCAGACTCAAGCTGGTTAATTTGCCTTAATCTTGCATTAGCAAGATATTTTCTAAGAAACATACAGAATCCTGAAGGGTCTTTTTGGTCTTCAACACTTTTGGTTAAATACAAAAAATTGCCTGCCATAATTTTCAATACGGCTTTCCCAACACCTGCAACATGAAACCTGATAATCAGCTCATCTTTCTCAGGATGATATATTTTATCAATTTTCTGGTCTATTAAAAACGACAGCTCTTTTAACAAGTAATGAACCTCAAGCGATGACATATTTTTTTTCATAAAAAAGAAAAAATAGAAAAGAGTATTTAAAGTTACTCAAAATCAAACGGCGAAACAACATCCTTTTTGTACTTGTCTTTTGCTTCTGTCAAACGTTGCTTTTCTTGCTGTAAATGCTGCAAAAATAGTTCAGGTAGCTCTTTGTGACCCAAATAAGTTTCTTCCATTCGATTAATTTTTTGTAAAAACTTTTCCAGCCTTATAGAAAATTGTTTTTCATACTCTTCTTTTGTGTATTCTTTATCAAAAATCTGGCGGAACAATTCTTTTAAATCTTCATATTTTGGAAGAAAACCGATTGGAGTTTCAATAGCACCAAACTCTTTATGAATCCGCCCTTCCATCCACATCAACCATACCTTCTTGTCTACTTTAGCATTCAAAAACATATCATCTTCTTTCAAAAAATAATTAGTGTGGAAGATTATTGGCGGTTTATCAAGGCTTTCACCAAATGCAAGATGGTTTCTGATATAAACGCCTAGCGGAACAACTAAAAAGTCAAGATTTGCCATTGGATTATGTTTTCTAACGCCTGCCTGCCCAATAGTTGCAGCCGTAGTCTCAGACTCCACAACCGCACCTACATAAACACCGTGCGACCAGCTTAAAGACTCAAACACAGGAACCGTTGTATCTGAATCTCTGCCGCCGTAAATAAACCCTCCAATAGGCACACCCTCCGGGTCATCTGCTTTTGAATCTGCATTTTCAAGCTCTTTTATCCGAATTGTATACCGCGCATTTTTATGGGCCGGTTGGATAATATTTCCATTTTTGTCCTTATTGCCTTTAACCCAATCACCTGAAAAATTAACACCTTCCTCTGGAAGGCTTTTACCCATGCCAAGCCAATACGGCTCATTATTAACAATCAGAACATTGGAAAAAATAAGTTCTCTTGGAGTTAACAACATTTTATAAATTAACGGGTCATCCACAGGGTTAACATCCTGGATTATACCGAAAATGCCTTGTTCCACATTTACAGCGTAGGCTCTGCCGTCTTCTCCGGGCTTAATATAAGCAATATCATCGCCAATTATTGATTGGCCAGGGATCATTGCTGTTGAGGTTTTTCCGCATGCGCTTGGAAATGCGCCAGTAAAATAAGTAACCCGGTTTTTGCCTTTCGGATGCGCTCCCATTACAAACATATGTTCACATAACCAGTCTTCTTTACTTGCTTTGCTTATCGCAAGCCTAAGTGCCAGTTTTTTTAATCCAACACTATTACCAGCGTACTGATTATTAACCGTATATACCCTGTCTTTTTCCAGGTCAATATAAACTCTCCTTTTATCAACATATTTAGTGTTATGCCGTTCATCTAAAACTCCGGCAGAATGGACAAAATAGAAAAAATCATCGCCACTGTTTTTGAATTCATTGTACCCGCCACGGTACAGTATGGTCTCACTGTGCGCAACGTATGCTGAGTCTGTTAATTGTAAGGCAGGGAGTGAAAATTTGGAATTAACAGGGCCTAAACAAAAAAAACAAACAAGCATTTCTTTACCCTGCATCGATCCTTCCAATAATCCTAACACTTCATTTAAACCTTTATCTCTATCAATCGAATTAACGCCTGCAATTTCTTTCCCGCTTGGAAGCAGGACTTTTGTGTTTTCCTTGTCTCTTCCCTGATCATCTATACTGTCAAAATGTACTGTATGTCCTTCAATTGAAAGCTTTGCTTCTTCTTTGTTATTTAAGGATAATTGCCGAACATAATCAATATCCTCTTCAGAATCAGTAATGACTGTAACTTTCTCAGGTTTACAATGTTTGATATATTTTTCTACAATTTCAATAACGCGCGGATTGTTTAATTCCTCCAGCTTTTTTAGATTTTCATTATCCAGTATTGTATTATCCATTGATACCCCCTCCGTTTATATAAATTATATAAGATTTATTTAAAAGAATATCGGTATCGCAAAGAATAAATTGGATTATATGCTTTTTATATTAAAGCCATATTAAGTTTCTTGTTTATATAATAAAAGATATGCTTTTCCAAAGGTATGCTATAGAAATTTAAGTTCACCCTAAATGTACACCAAATTACAAAAACTAAAAATCCAAAACCCATAATGCCAAACTTATTAATTAATCTTTTTAAGTATGTACTTTTATTAAAGTGAGATATGTACAAATAAAAAAAGATATTTTGAATCAATTTGGAATGCTTACTCCAAGGCAGATCTGAACGGAAAGTCTGCAATTTCATATAATCGTTTATAATCCAATCTCTCAATTTTTCAGGCGCTTTTATACCTGCTAATCTAAACGAAGCAGTATATAATTCTCCGGGAGGATATGGCCTGTATATTCCCGTTATAGCAAATATTTCCGGATATTTTCTTTGTATTTTTTTTACAATCTTCACTGTTAGAAGGATATCTTTTTTTGATTCGTTTGGAAGACCTATCATAAATAAAAAATTACCTCTAATTTTATGTTTATCCAGCTGGTTTGCAGCATGCATTATTTGGCCAGGAGTTATGTCTTTATGGATCATATTTAAAGTTTTAATGGAACCTGACTCTGCGCCAATTGATAAACTTGCGCAACCTGCTTTTTTTATTAGTTTTAATAGATCATCGTCCACATGGCCTTCTCTAAAGTAATCTGCCCTACATTCTGTTTTTCCCCACCTTAAATCAAAATTACCTTCGATTAGTCTGTTACAGATTTCAACCACTCTTTTTCTTTGGACAAAAAAATTATCTTCAGAAAAAGTTAAAGCAGTGATTTTATATTTATCAACAAGCTCTTTTATTTCAGCTATTGTTTTATCTACATCTTTAACCCTATATTTTCTATCATTACATAAAACATGAAAACAGAAATTACATCTATGTGGACAACCTCTACTACTAATAATATTTAAAACTCGATGTTTTACCGAATCTCTGCCTGTTTTCCAGATATATTTTTCAACTTCGACAAGACTATAATCAAGATTAGGCAATTTGTTTAAATCTATGTGAACTCTTTCCGCGGTTTTTTTGATTGTTTCGCGTTCTTTGTAAACAATACCCTTTATCATACTATAATCAGTATCATGACGTTTAAAGTGATTTGTGAGTTCTAAAGCTGTTTCTTCTCCTTCTTGGAATACCACAAAATCAACTGCATCATCATCACATGTTTGCTCTGGAAAAAGTGTTGGGTGGATCCCACCCCAGACTATTGGAACGTTGACTAATTTTTTTAGTTGTTGTGAAATATTTAAAGCGTACCTAATTTGAGCAGTCATGACAGAAAATCCGATCCAAAGAGCTTCTTTTGCTTCGTTTATTACAGTTTGTATTGTATTTAGGTTCATATCAATTATTTTTACCGTAAATCCATGATGCTTTAAGTAAGTCCCAATACAAAGCAACCCAAGAGGCATTGTTAAGTTTTCACGTATCCCTTTCTTTTTGTATTTAAATGAGCTTTCAAAGTTGGGATTGATCAAGAGAATTTTTTCTTTCATTTATTCATATAATTTTGAGAATATTTAAATAATTATCGGTAAGCATTTTTTACTATAATCTTATCCCCATCGACAAACTTTTTTAGAATTTCTAGATTATCCGTTATTTTTCCAAAGACATTAACAGCTGACGCAGGCCTTATCTCATCGCCTTTAGACGCAGGAGTTTTACCAAAAAAAATGCAGAAACAATTTCCAGCTGGCCAAAATCCCAGATCACCCAACTCTACAACTTCTTTTGCAGAATCATCAAGTTCAACATGTACTGGAACTTCAAAATATATTTCATCGCCCCATGTATTAACAGTCCCTTTAAGAGGCAGCGCTTCATAGATCCTTTGTCCGGTATTATTGGAAAAAAGTTCTGCTTCTATTTTATGCTTGCCTGTTTTAATTAGTATCTTCATATTTCTTTGCAGGCTTTATAGATGTTTTTAAACATAATAGCTATCTGATCTTTTGGAACAGCCGAGAATGCGATTCTAAGGATTTGTCCGACAGAAATAAGGCCTGTGCTGTATTTTTCCAGCAATAATTGCCTGATTTTTTCTGCGTCCTTGTTTGGTTGAATGCACATAAAATAGCCGGAGTTATAAGGTAATGCTACAAATTCCTCTTCGTATTCTTTATGTTCTGCCAAAACTTTTTGAACTTCTAAAAATCGGTCTTTTAAGATCTGATATTTGGCTTGTTTCTCGCTTTGGTATGTAAGTTCGCTATAAGCATTATGCACCAAAGATTGCGATAAGTTAGAATCGTTTGAGATGTTGCCCCTTACAGCTCCCGCTGTCTTGCTAGCTAAAGATTCGTACAGTTTGCTTGATCCGTTTTTGATCCCATAAGTTAAGAACCCAACCCTAAGACCCCATACATAATCCTCTTTAGTCGGCCCGTCCACTTTTACTGCAAGTAAATTTTCATGAAGGTCTGCCAGTTCTGAAAATATAGATTCTTTATAGACTCCTTCTTTATACACTAAGCCAAAATATGCATCATCGATGATTACCACAATTTTTTTGCCTTTTTCAGCAGCATCCTTGATCACTGTTTTAATTTCCATTATCTCCTGAACTGTTGGTGTATACCCGGTTGGATTATTAGGAAAGTTTAGTAATACTATTTTTCTGTCGCCTTCCTGGTTAAGTTTTTCTTTTAAACCTTCTATATTAAACCCGTTTTCAAAGGTCTTGAACAGATCCAGTTTTGCGCCGTAAGCATTAATAAATATTAATTTATAATTGCCCCAGAATAAATCAGGCATGATGATCTTATCGTTTTCATCAATAAATAAGTATCCGATGATACTTAATCCATGTGTAAGTGCATTAGTCACGATCGGCAGGCTGATCTCTTTGCCTTTTAAGCCTGGATTTTTTTCAAAGAGCATGGTTTTCCATTTCTGTCTTATGTCAGGTTTCCCAAAACTCGGTGCGTAAGGAAAAACATCTTTGGGGTCAAGATTAATATTTTTTTCAATGGATCTTAACCGCATTGGCGTCCCATCATCTTCCAAGGCGATACCTATAGTAGCATTGATATCTTTTCCTTTAGCTTCTGCTGCTTGCGCTAAAATCCCTTTTTTTGGGAAAAAGATAGCTTTACCTTTAGAAGAAAGCATATTGTACACGCTTTTATTGTTAGACTTTATAATTTCATTTAGCTCTATTGCAGTTGGCTCCATAGTTATCACCTTATTTTTGTATCATTCACCCATATTTATACGTTATGTAGTATTAATAACAAATATAGGCACCCCACTAGTTAAGTGTGGAATTACATAATACCTCTTGTATGCTTAGAGGTTTCTCTGTAAGCCCAATCTCCATTGCCGGTGTAATTGGTAGTTGAATCCAATTCTTACTTGATTTGAAGCTTAATGGAAGACTTGGTTTGATATAGTTTCTGAAGAATTTTAGTCCTCTCAATGCTTTTTCTGCCCATTCAAGTAAACGTGGAATCCTATATGATTTTC
>JBDRFR010000106.1:0-6504 GCA_043818675.1 Nanobdellota archaeon | reverse complement strand
TTTAGCCAAAAATGCCTGTATATCACTACGTTCTGCGTCTATATAACCCTTTGACCCTAAAAATATTCCAAGCTGTTTTAGAAAGGATAATTTAGTCGTAAAGCCAACATGGGAAGTAACAACACCAGAGGTTATCTTGTAATTATAGAAATCCCTCAACACCTTTAAGTTATGTTCAGGCAATACCATCTCTGGATACTTTGCTCTTAATTCATCGTCGGACAGTTCTTTATCCTCACGCTTTTGCGATAGTATCCTGTTCTCAAGCAAAGCCATGACTCTTTGCTTATGCTTTTCTTCCCTGCATATTTCCTCTTTTTTCACTATCTTTGGCTCAGGATAAGCCAATTCCTTTTCAATGTTATAATGTGTATGTTTG
Organism: Nanobdellota archaeon; assembly: GCA_043818675.1. Classification (GTDB taxonomy): domain Archaea; phylum Nanobdellota; class Nanobdellia; order Woesearchaeales; family DATDXC01; genus JBDRFR01. The sequence continues at coordinate 6,125 of JBDRFR010000106.1, read as the reverse complement.
TAGAGGTAACGATAAAAGCCTTTCAATCTTCCAAGATATATGCTAATTGCACTCTTGCTTACAGACAATACTCGATTATTTGTAACAGTTTCCCTATTATCTGTTTTCTTATATTCGATGTAGCTATCCCTATCCCTATCTTCTATCGTAGCTTCCTGAAATGGCTTCTTAATCAATAAGCCAAACTCCCTGATAACATACAATCTTTCAAGCAATTTGGTTTCATCACAGAAAGCCTTTGTATGGTCATACCACTTCAAGACCAACTCCTTTTGTGAAGGAAGCCATCTCTCATCTGCAAGTGCAGACTCAATTTTCTCATAGGTTGTTTTTTTCATTCTTACCTCCTATGAGGCAGAACTTGCATTTAAAGGTCACAAAATCCCATATAAGTTACAATCCGGAATAGACCAAGAAAGAAACCGCAAAAAGCGGCAAATAATACTAACAACTCACCAAATATTGCGTCAGTATTGCACCTAAAATAATTTCCAGCTTCTGCTTTTCGTTTTTTAAGCTTATTCCGTATATTGGCGTATCTGGCAACTGTCCTTTGCATCCGCCAATAGGAGTTACTGGCCACCACCCCTGATGACCATATGTTTTCAATAGCTTATTGTAAATTTGTATTATCTTATTCAAATGAGTTCACCATTGTGTCATTCTTTTCACGGTCTGTAAAATTGGCAGCAATTGCGGTTTGTACTTGTTAGATATTTGTCTTTTAATCTAATTTGCTATTTTTGAATATATTTTTCCGATATCTAAACGGCGGATCTCTTTCTTCAAGCAGTGCATTGTACTCTGTTTTTATCTTGTCAATTGATTGTGAAGGAAGCTCTTTTAATTCTGCAAAAATTAACGGGTTAATTATTGCTGCCCTTCCAATCATTATCCCTTTACAGCCGAATGATCTTATTTGTTTGACATCTTCTTTGGTTTTTATATCTCCATTAGCTATTATATTTTTTTCTGTCTTTACACATTCAGGAAAAATGCTCCAGTCTGCTTTTTCATTATAAGTTTGGCTGCCATACCGCGCATGAACTATAAAAAAATCTGCTTTGACTCCTTTTATCAGGTTAATGTAGGTTTTTTTTTCCTTTTCAAACTTATTTAGGCCAAGGCGCATCTTTATGCTTGCGCTATAACCATAATCTTTTATTATAGTAATCAGCTTTTTTGTTTTTGAAATCCGCTTTACCATGGCGCAGCCAATACCTTTGTTGATAAAATTTGGAGCAGGGCAGCCCAGATTTAAATTAAATCCCAGAAATCCTTTTTCCGGTGAAAATTTGGAAAGAAATTTCTTTAGAAATTGCTCCCTTTCGCCTATAATCTGGATTTGAGTGGGAGTGTTATCATAAAGCTTTATCCTGTCCCAGGATGATTTGTTGTTTTTTGCAAGTGACTCAAACCTGATCAGTTCTGTTAGAGTTAAATCTGCTCCGTACCTGTTGCAGATAGTTCTAAAACACGAGTCAGTCATGTCTTCAATTGGCGCAAGCATGTAATGAAATTTGTTTTTGAAGTCCATAGTACGAAGTAAATTTGTCAGCCTTTTAATATTCTTCTTTTTGCTTATTGATTGAGTATGCCATGATAAATAAATTTTTGGATTTAATAAAAAAATAGCTTTAATTTTAATAATGCCTATTCTAATGATAATACAACAAGTGATTTAAAAGCGTTATCCTATCCACGCTTTTAAGATGACCAGTTCAAAATTAGATATCTTTAAATAATTGAACCCCTATATTAGCGTATATGAGACATTCAATAATTGCATTTTCCATTTTTCTATTGCTATTCATCACAGGTTGTTCAAGTCAAGAAATAATCTCAGTGAATATTATCTTAGCTGAATACACACAAACAGATAAGTCTCTAACTGAACTATGTGATAGGTGTTTTCAAAATTCAGATAATCCTGCAGCTTGCGTTGGTTTTGGAATTGATGTTAGTTTTAATCTGCAAATTGATCACTATGCAACACCAGTTTATTGTAAAGTGACATCGAGTAAAGGAGATTTAACAAACGTTTTTGAGAGTTATCAGGGTTCAAATGGAATTGACCATAGTTTTGGCAATGAATTAACGCAAAGATATCTAATTAAAGTATGTTGCTCACAGGAAGCTGATTTTAGTGAAGAAATCATTTGTTCACAAGAAAGAAATCTTGATGAGCGATGTCTTATCGGATAGGTTATGAGACTTAAGATTTTGCCTTTGGTGATTTTTTCTTATAGAAAGATGTAAGATCTCAATTTCTCAAACAAAAACAGCTAATTAATATACTATCTTCTCTAATCAGCCATTATGAAACAAGATTTTTGGAGTGCTGTGAAGAAAATTGTCAGGGATGCTGATATTATTCTTGAAGTGCTTGATGCAAGAATGCCTGAACTTACAAGGAATGCAGAAATTGAAGAATATGCAAGACAACATAACAAGCAATTAATCTTTTTGATCAACAAATCAGATATTGTTTCTTCTTCTGCGATTGCTGCGATCAAAAAGGAATTCCACGGGCTTCATTATGTATTTACCTCCTCAAAAACATCCGGATGGATAGATTATGTTTTAGGGATTACAAAAAGCAAATCAAAAAAAGATAAGCCTAAAGCAGCTTTTATCGGTTATCCTAATACAGGAAAAAGTTCGCTTATAAACAAGCTTTCAAAAGGCGGGAATATTGGGACAAGTTTCGAATCCGGATTTACAAAAGGAGTTAGCTTAATAGCTGGAAAAGGAGGCCTGATGCTTTTTGATACTCCAGGCATTGTGCCTTTTGAAGGAAAAGACGAAGTGCTTCTTGGCCTTATTTCAGGATTAAGCCCGTCTAAATTAAAGGACCCGGATGTTGTGGCTTTTGAACTGATCAAAATCTTTATGAAAACTAATCCTCTTGCACTTGAGAAAGCCTATGGTGTTGATATAAAACAAAGCCCTGATGATTTACTTATTGAATTCGGGAAAAAAAGAAATATACTAATAAAAGGCGGAATTGTTGACGAAAGAAGAGCTGCGATTCAATTGCTTACTGATTGGCATAAGGGTAAAATAAAGCTTTGATGATTATCTTTTTTAAAACCTGTTATTTTAGATGAATTTTTGGGCTGATATTGTATGGTCTTATTTAATGCAGGTATTAGAAACTTAATCTAAATAATTTGAAAAAAAGGTAGGATCTGAATGGTACCTTTCCTAAAACAGTGTATATCAATCAGAGTGTTGATAACCTATAATAAGATAAGATATTCCCGATATCAACGGGAACAACATAAACCAAATTAATTCTTTTTCGATAATTAGTCCAAATAATAATCCTAATATTAGCGGTACTGTTACAAGATAACCTCCTGTCTTTTCATACTTCCATCCCAGCCCAAGCCCAAGAAACATTAATGGGAAGATTGTTAACCAAACATTATCCCATAAATTATATTCTGGATTGATAAATGGAAGCGGGTTTCCGTATCCAAAATAAAAAGGCAAACCAAATAGCATCACAGCTAATGCAATTATTCTTGCAGATCATCTAATCATTTTTAATTGTTTTTCTTTCATGTTCATTATTTTCTTTTCTTTGCTAGCTTAACAATAAACATAATCATTGATCCTGCTACTGCCCAAGGCACTAACACAAAGACAAGGCTGATCAGGGAATTAAAGCTGTTGACAAAGCTTCTTACAAGTTCTGAGAATTTAATAAACACCACATTTATGTAGTCAGATTGTTTCTCGGTCATTGAAAAATATATGGTTGAATAGTCAACGCGCTGGTTCAAATTCTCAAGTGAATTTTCCATGTATTTTATAGTCCTTTCCTGGTTGAATATCCTATCATTCAGCTCTATCTTATCAGATACTTCTTTTGCTTCTTCATACATCTCCTGATATCGTGTAAGCCTTGCCTTTTCAGCTTCTATCTCAATCTTTATGTCAACATATTCTTTTGTTATATCCCGTTGGTTTTCATTAAAGGAAACAACTTCGCCGATCTTTTTTAGTTGTGAAATTACTTCATCGTATTTATTGACATCCACCTTTATCTGATAATTGCCGTAATAGTATGATTCTCTTTTTGTCCCGTAATTATTCACATCTTCATTTAAGAGGTATGAACCGGATGATTCTATTATACTTTTGATTTTTGATTCTGCATCCTGAAAAGTGCCGCGTTTGATTTCAGCTGCAAGCCTTGTATCTTTTGTTATTACACGGCTCTCAATCTCTGGTGCGAAATTCCCACTAGATGAATAACCTCTTCCGGCAGTATCTGTTCCCGGGGCATATCCTATTTCTTCATCCATATAAACAGAAGGCGCGACTGTATTCTTATAAAATCCGTTAGTGCCCGTCTGAATTAATCCTGGGCCGTTGGAAATAAATATTGTTAAAATTAATACTAATACTAAAAGCAGCCAGTTTTCTTTTATTTTGATTAATTGTTCTTTTATTGCCATTGGGTCCACCTTTAATTGATTCTTGTTAAATATTTGAATATAAACAGTCTAGCTTAATAAATATTACTACTTGTTTGGGTTAGGTTTTCATATATCAAAAAATACACCCATGGATCTTATTTCCTGGAATGGATATTCTCTTGGCGGTAAATTATCCTTTACCTTCTATTTTAGGAATCTTGAATTTTTGATGGACATCTGGTTACGTTTGAATATTTGATTCAGTTTGATTAATCTGTTTCCTTTGTGTAAAATCAGATTTAGAATTTGTCGATGAACTATGCTAGAACAAAGGTATTTGTATGGGTTTTCTTACATCAGATTTTGGTTGGTATGGTCCATTGTTAAACATTTCTTCCAATACATCGGTGGTTCTATATAACCCATCTATAGCTGTTCTCAGCATTTCAATACCTTTTAATAGTAATCCCTCGCCTTCGTTTCCTTTTTTAATACCAAATTTGCAGACTGATTCTTTTAAAAAATGCGCTGCCTGTGTATACAGTCCTTCAGCGTACAAGGTCTCAAATGTTTTGTAAGCTGTTTGAATATTAAATTCCTTTCCTAAAATTATCCTGGCGGTTTCGTAATCCTTAATAATAGGACAGTTTTTGTGAATAATGTAAAATCTTTCAACTGGTCCGCAGTTAGGTTGTGTACGTTCAAAACCAATCTTTAACATACCTTTTGCCTTTAATTTTTCCATAAGCTCATCATGTATTCTGTCGATAGGGATCGGGTCTTCTGGATCGTATATTGAAAATTGTTGCTTGTATTCCACGTTTCCTTTTACTTTGTCGTGACCGTGTAATAAGATGGAATAATGAGCTGTTATATCATATGTTTCAGTATCCTTATGTCTTGATCGGTTAGGTGTGCTTGCAAGAGTTATTTTAACAATGTCTGAAGAATTTCTTGGCCCCAGGTTGACTTTTTTAACAATATCGCCAATATCTGAAGTAAGTATTAATTTGCTCATAAATGTGAGAAAAATCAATATTGCCTTATAAAACTTTTTATTTTTTTATAACTGGGTAGTGATAATCATTATCTGGGCAAATTTTTGTATCTATGTCTTAAGATAAATTACTAAATAGAATTATACCAAAACAGCATTTACGGTTCCATCCTGGCCAGGCCGGGAAGTCACTTTTGCTTTGCCTTTTTCAGTTTCAATAATGCAGCCTTTAGTCATAATGTTTCGCCTGATAAACTGCCTGTTGGCTGGATTTTCAACAATAGTCTTAATCTTAATCTTTTCGGATTTTTTTGTATCTTTATTATAAACGTTTGCATAATCACAACTAAGTAATCTGACTTTCTGGTTACCTGCGACTGTTTTAATAATCCTGTGGCGTTTTGGCTCTAGTTTTGTCAAAGAAGGAAGACGGCCAAGTTCGTTTAACTTTTGTTTTCTGCTGGGAACGTATTTACTGCTGCTTGGTTTTCTTTTTGACCTGTATTGTGATATTGCCATAATATGTGGAAATTATTAATGGTTTAAAAAAGCTTCGGTTTTAGGCACCCCATTAACTTAATGTGTTCTTCTTGAATAGTTATTTTGTAATTACAAAATCTTTATATAGGTGTAGAGCTCTTTAGAGCTCTATGAAGAAAATAAAACTGAACGGTGGGAAATTTAGTTTGGTAGATGAT
>JBDRFR010000105.1:0-4088 GCA_043818675.1 Nanobdellota archaeon | reverse complement strand
CGTCTTTAATGGTTTAAGTCAAAAAACCATTAAACTTTGGTTAAATCGCTTGCATGTATGTTTAGTAGCATTTTGTCGACAGTATATGCCTTATTCTAAATAAGCCCTTAAAATTCACATCGGACTTTATCAAAGCGTTCCACTGTCAACTTTTATGTGTTGGAGCGATATTGTTTAAATATGCTTTATATACCCGGCAAGCCTTACTCACTTAAGTTGACAATGCCTGCTGTGAAGAATTATTATAGCCTTTGCAAAAGTTTCCAGCACTCTACTGTGTTTTCCATTAAACACGCAATAGTCATTGGCCCAACACCTTTAGGGACAGGAGTTATATATGATGCCACTTTCCTGACATTCTCAAAATCAACATCTCCAACAAGTTTATTGTCCACCTTGCTTGTTCCCACGTCAATTACTATTGCGCCCTGTTTTACCATCTCTTTTGTTACTGCTTTTGGCCTGCCCATAGCTGCAACAAGAATATCAGCCTGTTTAGTATATCTTGCAAGCGGTTTGGATTTCGAATGGCACATTGTGACTGTGCAATTTTTTTGCTGCAATAATATAGATATGGGCTTACCTACAATATTGCTTCTTCCAAGAATAACAGCATGTTTTCCTTCAATAGAAACTCCTGTTGATTCTATTAATTTTATTATGCCTTTTGGTGTTGCTGAAACTATCATGTTGTTTCCAATTAATAAGTTGCCCATGTTTATCGGGTTGAATCCATCAGCGTCTTTATACGGCCGTATTGAATTAATGATAAGGTTTTTGTCAATATGCTCTGGCAACGGTAGCTGCACCAGCATGCCGTGTATTCTTGGGTCTTGGTTAAGTTCATCAATAATTCCCAGTAATTCTGGTTCTGTAATATTCTCTGGCAGTATTATCTTCTTTGAATAGAATCCTATCTCTTCGCATTTTCTTTCCTTCATATTAACGTAAATTTGCGATGCAGGATTATCCCCTACAAGAACAACGGCAAGTCCCGGCTTTATCTTTAGCTCTTTAACTTTTTTTTTAAGATTTTCTAGAAGATCATCTGCAATTTGTTTTCCATCTATTATTTTTGCTGTCATTATAAAATATGTACCACTCAATTATATAAACTTTTTGAAAAAAAAAGGCGGTTTAAAAATAGGGCATTGTCAACTTAAGTGAGGTAAGGCCTGCAGGGTTTATAAAACATATTTAAACAATGTCGCTCCAACACATAAAAGTTGACAACTCCAAAAATAGAAACATATTTAAATTACAGGCACTAGATTGAATTGATGGTATATTATAGCCAATTGAAAAATAATTGTGTTTACGATAGTAAAAATGTTTGTGTAGGCAGGCTCTCAGATTTGGTTTTTGTTGACGGCAAAAATTATGCAGAGATTACACACCTTATCTACCGTGATGAAGATAAGTATAAAAAAAAGATTCCCTGGGATTATGTGCAGGAGTTTAAAGAGGGAAAAGATATCAGTAAAATCAGCATTTTCTTAAACACGCCAGATGACCAGATTACCCCATTTTTTATGAAAAAAAAGGAAAGCCTTGTGGGTGGTATTCTTGATAAGCAGGTTATTGACGTTAACGGTGTTAAGATTGTGCGGGTTAATGATATTATACTTGGTAAAATTGATAAAAAGTTTTGCATTGTTGCTGTCGGCGTTGGAGCCACCAGTTTTATACGCAGGCTTGGCATTAATAAGCTAACTCAAATTGGTGCTTCCAGGTTTAAAGAGCAGGTTATACCCTGGAAAAGTGTTGAACGCGTTGAAGCAGAATTTCATGATTTACATTTAAAAATTCAAAAGGATAAAATTACAGACTTGCATCCTGAAGATATTGCCGATATTATGGAAGACCTCTCTCATAAAGAGCGAATTCTCATTTTTAATTCGTTGACCGACAGAAAAGCCGCTAAAACCTTGATAGAAGCAGAAGAAGAAGTGCAGGATTCAGTTTTAAAAAGTTTCAAGCTGAAAAAAATTAAGGATTTGCTTGAAAACATTCCCACTGACCAGGCAGCAGATATTATCAGTTTAATGCCTGATGCAAAGGGTCAGGAAATCTTAAAATCCATGCGTATTGACACCTCTAAAAAAATACGTAAAATCTTAAATTACTATCCTGAAGCTATTGGCGCAATTATGAGTACAGAGTTTATATCTATTCCTAAAGATTACACCGCTCAAAAGACTATCAGTATGTTAAGAAAAATGAAACCACGCGCTCATACCATGTACCATCTATACGTTGTTGATACAGATAGGAAGCTTATTGGTATATTATCCAACAGAAGTTTACTGATAGCTAACCCAAGCGACAAGGTTGGAGATTTCATGCAGGAAAAAGTTGTTGCTGTCCAGGATAATAGTCCGACTGAGACAGCAGCGCGCCTTATGGCACGGTATGATTTATTTATACTTCCAGTGGTTGATAAAAATCATATTATGCGGGGAATTGTAAAAGCTGACGACGTTCTTGATGAATACATACCCGAACGGCAAAAAAGGGAAAAATTTCTGCCTCTGAAACTAAGGCAACGATAAAATGCCCAGAAAAATTAACTGGAAGCACGTACTCTTTATTTTGGGAATTATCGGACCCGGCATTATTACAGCAACAGTTGATAATGATGCTGGAGGCATAACCACATATTCTGTTGCAGGTGCGCATTTTGGATACAGTATGCTATGGATCCTGATACCTATCACAATTTTATTGGTATTAATCCAGGAGATGGTAGCGCGGCTTGGCGCTGTTACTGGTAAAGGCCTTGCTGACCTAATACGCGAAAATTTCGGTGTCAAGATAACATTTTTTATAATGATTGGATTATTAATTGCCAATTTGTTCGTTACTATCTCTGAATTTGCAGGTATTGCAGTTTCAGCCGAGTTGTTCGGTTTAAGCAGGTACATCATTGTTCCGCTTGTGGCATTGTTTGTCTGGTTTTTAATCTTAAAATTGGATTATAAAGTTTTAGAGAAGTTTTTTCTAGTCATGATTTTATTTTATGTGGCTTACGTAATCTCCGGTTTTATGACAAAACCTGACTGGGGTCCGGTTTTAAAACAGCTTGTGGTTCCGCAGATCCAGTTTAGCAAAGGCTACCTTTTTTTAATGATAGCAGTTATCGGAACTACGATAACCCCATGGATGCAGTTTTATCTTCAATCATCTATTGTTGAAAAAGGGATAACCAAAAAAGAGTATAAATATTCACGTTGGGACGTTATTATCGGTTCGATTACAACGGATATTGTATCCTTTTTTATTATTGTAACCTGCGCTGCGGTCCTTTTTACACAAGGTATCCGGATTGAAAGCGCAATCGACGCAGCTTCAGCTCTCCAGCCTTTAGCAGGCCAGTACGCCTCAATACTTTTTGCTTTGGGCTTTTTTGGCGCTGCATTATTTGGCGCTTTCATATTGCCGCTTGCTACCTCTTTTTATGTATGCGAGGCCTTTGGCTGGGAGTCAGGTGTTAACAAAAAATTCAAGGATGCAAAAAATTTCTATATTATGCTGTCACTTATGATTTTCATTTCAGCTTTTTTAATTTTACTGCCTAAGTTAAACCTTTTAAAAATTATGTTGTTTGCTCAGTTTATTAATGGTATCATCCTGCCGGTTGTGCTTATCGTTATTTTAAAGCTAGTTAATAATAAAGAATTGATGGGCGATTATAAAAATAGTACCACTTTAAACATCATTGCCTGGACAGGCTGCATCTTAATTATTGCTGTTACTGTGATGATGCTGGCTACCACAATCATTGGTGGTTGAATATATCCTATTTAGAATATTGTCATAATGTTTGGCAGCTTTTAAAAATTCTTGTGATTGTGTTGCACGGTCATTTCCTTCAATATCTGTAACTATCTTTTTTAATAATGGGACAACTAACATTATAATACCTGCTATTTTTGGACTGTTAAATTTAGTGCAACTACTAAGGTAAAACCGAAAAAAGCAAATACTACCTAATCCAGTGATATGTTCTATGCTGAGTTGGAGACAAAAACTAAGAAATGCTGAACTTGAAAATTCTCGTAAAGAAGCAATTATTAATAAACAAGAAG
>JBDRFR010000104.1:0-14202 GCA_043818675.1 Nanobdellota archaeon | reverse complement strand
GAAAAAATTATTGGATGTTTAAGGTCAGAACAAGGATTTAGGACAACAGAGATAATGATGAGTTTGTTTGGCACATGGGATTTAAGAAATATCAATCCATATGAGCAGTTAAAAGCTATCGTCTAGGAGTTAATACGTACCTCAAACAGAAACGTTTATATAAAAATCAAAAACACAATAATTTCGGTGATACTAATGGCATTTGACCCAAACTTAGACAAAAAATTATTTTCTGAATGCAAGGAATTTGAAACAACAAGAGTTACTGTTGCAGTGCATCAGTACAATGAAGGTGAGAAGAAGCTTCAAATCTCAAGAGAGAACAAAAACAAAGACGACGACTGGAATTTTGCAAAGCTTGGCAGATTATTTAAAGACGAAGCAATAGCGATCATTCCATTGATGCAAAAAGCTCTTGAACATATGTGATTTTTTTAATTTTTGTTACGCATTGCAGTTGCGGTATTAGCTATGGTTTTCATTAAGTCCCGAAATTCTTTATGTTCCCGTTCATAATGGAGTTGTAATTCTTGATCAACATCTTTTGGAATTTTGATGCTCTCGGCAGTAATATCAATTTTTTTTTGGATTCTTAATATATCTACTAGTTCATCTATATCATAAAATATATTCCCTATTAATTCGCTTAATACTTTCAATACATGCATGAAATGTTCGGCTTCCCACTTTTCACTTTTAACAAAATCTTGAAGTTCTTTTTTTCTTAGAGCTTTTAATTCTTTTTTTTGATGTATACTTATCTTTTTACTTTCTAAGGCTATTACTTTCACATCCTTTACTGACTTAATCATTTGAAATGCATGCGGTACAAAAGTTCTCTGCATCTTTATTATTGACATATCCATATTTCCAGCCGTATTATACGTTGCATCCATAATAATCAACCTCCATAACTCATATTTCAACAATAACTCTATCTTTATTTAAACTTTTTTATTCTATAATCTCTATTATCCAATAAATTAATATATATTCTACTTTTTTTATAATCAATGCTCCAGAATTTTAGATGCAGCCGTTGCGGCAGCTGTTGCCTAATTTCACCTTTTCTATCAACTGATGATATTAAAAGAATTATAAAATTAGGTTACTGCAAAGATTATTTTCTTGAGTCAGTCAATGGCAGGAATTTTTTAAAACAGGTAGACAGTAAATGTATTTTTTTACAAAAGAATAAAATCAGTTCCTGCAAAATTTATGATTCAAGGCCAAAAACCTGTAAAGATTACCCCACAGAAGTTAGGCCCAACGGCGACTGCAGACCAGAAGTTTTATCTTTTGACAATATCAAATTCTGTTCTTATGCAAAACATAAGAATAAACAAAAAGGCAAATAACTGCTAAAACAAAAAGAATAATTAGGCTCATCCAAAAATACTCTGGCAGGAATATTAAACCTCCCATGGCAACTGCAATTCCTCTGAAGAGTAGGCTTCCCAGCTCGTGCGTTTTTTTCCATACATAGCCGGAGTCAAGTGTCCACGGCGTTTTAATCCCGATAAAATAATTTCTTTGGATAAATTGCACACTATATCCTATATAATACAATAATGCAAGGATTGCCGGCGCTACAACATAGTAAATGTTGAATGGATAAAAAATATGCACGATTGTTGCAGTGTAAATCAATACAAAAAACACAATTAGTATTATTTTTATGTTCTCATACTTTTTTTTAAAAGAAGTTAAACTTCTCCGAAAAATCTCAATTTTAGGTACTGCGGTTAGTATTATGTAGACAATTAAGGCACAAATTGGAATTAGGAATAATCTGGCAGCTCTTGCACTGTAGGCATCAGCCTCTCCGTTCAGGTCCCAATGAATTGGAATTCTTAATGGTACTTTATTATAAAGATATAAGCTAAATCCAAATAGCAGAATAATCACAAGCATCGATTTTAGTTCTGGTTTGGTAATTTTCACTAAAAGTATTTATAACTGTTTTTTTTTAAATATTTTGCTATTTTCAGTTAAGCTTAAATAGATTTAATCCAAAATTAAAAAAATGTCCAAAATTAATGTAGGCGGTCAGGCCGTAATCGAAGGTGTAATGATCAGGTCTCCTAATTATTACGCTGTCTCTGTAAGAAACGAGCAGGGTAAAATCATAACAAAAACCGGCAAAATAAAAAAAAAATATCCCATCTTTGAAAAGTTTTTCATTCGCGGCATAGTAAACCTTATCGAAATGCTGGTCCTTGGCATAAAAACTTTAATCTGGAGCGCTAATCAGCAATCTGATAAAAAAGAAGAAAAATTAAGCAGCAGCGAAGTTTTTTGGACACTTGCACTCTCTATTTTGTTCAGCATTGTTTTTTTTATAGCATTGCCTTACTTCTTAACTCATTTGATAGGTTTTGTTGAGGAGACGAGGCCGATACTTTTTAATGTCATTGATTCAATAATAAAAATTCTTCTTTTGACGCTTTATCTATTTTTAATTTCCTTAATGAAAGACGTCCAGCGGATTTTTGAATATCATGGCGCTGAGCACAGGTCAGTTTTTTGTTATGAGCACAGCATGGTTTTAAACTTAAAAAACTCAAAGAAATTCACAACTTATCATCCTCGTTGCGGTACAAGTTTTATTTTTATTGTTTTTTTGTTTAGTATCGTAATATTTTCTCTGCTCCCTTATTTAGTGATAAATACTTTTCCTGGTTTTATGAACCTAAGTTTTTTTGAAAGAAAAGCTATCCTTTTTCCGTTAAGGATTGCTGTAATCCCAATAATCGCCGGAGTTTCGTACGAAATATTAAAGCTCAGTGCAAAATTTAACAATAATATTTTGATACGTATGATAGTTTTACCGGGTATTTTACTCCAGAGAATAACTACGCGGCTGCCTGACCCAGAACAAACAGAGGTAGCAATTGTTGCCCTAAAGAAAGTTTTGGCCCTTGAGAAAAATGAAGCATAAAAAAAAAAATATCAGGCTTATTGATTGTTATATTCGTTATCATTTTGTTTATTTCGGTTATGTCTGTTCGCTTTCGTTCATTTCTTACTGATCCCGCTCTTATTAAGCAGTTTATACTGGATTTTGGTCCTACTGCGCCAATAGTATTTATTGGAGTTCAGGTTTTGCAGGTTATCTTTCCGATCATTCCAGGCCAGTTAGTTATCGTTATCGCAGGGGCGCTTTTTGGTCCAATAAAGGGTATGTTATGCTGTTTGATAGGCTTAAGCATCGGCATTTCTTCAATTTTTTTGATGTCCAGAAGGTTTGGCCGCCAGATGATCAAAAAATGGATAGGCCAGTCAGAACTTGATAAATTTAATGATTTTTTTGACACACATGGCGGGATCTATGCGATTTTCATTGCAAGAATTGTGCCATTGTTTCCAAACGACGTGTTAAGTTTCGGTGCGGGTTTAACCAATATTAAATTTAAAAAATATTTTATCGCTTCTATGCTGGGTTTTATTCCAGGGGTTTTGATATTGACCCTTGTTGGTTCGCAATTGTCGTTTGGTCTAAATCCTAAGACCCTACTAATCACATTTCTGACAATTGGCATGTTTGTTTTGATCTATAAATTCAAGCACCAGATAAAGGTTAGCCTTCATAAAAACTTGATAAAAATTGAAAAAATGTTTGTTAAAAGTTAAAATATCTTTTCAAGTATAGTAAATTATATAAATCATGTCGGTTTTGGATAATTCAACGCAGCAAATAAGCTGATATGGAGGGAAAAAATGAAAATAACGCACATTCTGGCAATATTGCTGGTAGTATTTATGGTTGCATGTTCATCAGGGCCAAAGCCGCCTGCAGCCCCAGCTGAGGTAGAGACGCCAGTTGAAGAACCAGTAATGGAAGAGCCAGTAGAGGTTGCACCAGTAGAAGAGGAAACAACAGAGCCAGTTATAGAACCAGCGCCTGCTGGAGCAGACGTACTTTTTAAAGGCAGTGAAGGTTTCGATCCTGACATGGTAACTATTGCAGCAGGTTCAACCTTAAGCATCACAGTGAAGTCTGAAGGCAGTTCTCAGTATTCATTTCTTGTGCAGGGCGGTGATAGGACAACTGGTACTAAAAACGACGAAACAGCTGAGCTTGCTTTTGAAGAAGCTGGTGAGTTCAATGTTATGTCAATACCATTCAACAAGAAACTTAGTGTAACTGTTGAATAATTTTTTTTCTTTTTTTTAATAAAAACTCTCTTCACTGAATCTTTTTAGAATATTCTCAACAGTATCCTTCAATATACTGTGTTTAGCATTAATAAAAACGTTCTTATTTCTTGTCAAAATGAACATAAAAAATAACACTAACTTAGAAAAATATTTAAACATGCGGAATTAAGATTCTTTTATGAAATTAAAACTGCCAATATTCTTATTATTATCACTTTTTTTACTTTTGATCATTATTTATTCGTTCTCGTTGCATTCTAAGGATGCTGTTCAAGAAGATCCAGTAGTAGTTCCTGTGGTCGATGAATATGTTGTTATGGAAGAAGATATGTCTGTGGAAGAAGTTATCAAGGATGACAGCCGGCTGGTTGTTGAAGAATCAGTGGTATTAGCAGACAGTATTCCGTCTGGCCAGGTTGTCCATATTGTGAAAAACATGTTCACTCCAAAAACTCTCACAATCACTAAAGGAACCACCGTTGTCTGGATAAACGATGATCAGAATGTTCATCAGATAAAAGAACGGTCAGTAAATCATTTGTTTAGAAGCGACCGTTTAAATCCCGGTGAATCTACAAGTTTCACGTTTACACAACCTGGCGATTATCATTATATTGATACGATTAATACATACATGTCCGGTCTAATAATCGTAACCGAAGGCTTATCAGGAATTACCGGAAATGTTATCGGTTTTTCAAAACAACCTTCCAACCTTGTCACTTTAATCATTTTTATTTTGATAGGTTTAACTATAATTTACAGGATTGACAAATAACTCAGGCCGATTGCTTAACCTTCGGTCTGAGGAATTGGAAATTTTGCTGTAATGGCAGGGTATTGATTTGAAATGCCATGGGCATTTCTAAATCTTGGAAATCAAACTGATTTCAAAGAAAATTTCCAATAAAAAAAGAGGGGTGAATAGATGAAATTCCGATATTTAGTAGTCTTTGTAATGTTTTTCATTTTCATTAAAAGTGCATCGATTGAATCTTCTGTTCTTGATTATCCTGGCTGGGTGATATACAAAATAGAGGATCCGTTAATCTTAAAATCTGATTTTATTAGGCCTGTTATAACTAATCCTGTATCTGTGCAAAGGTTAGATCCATTAGTTTATATTGATATTAAAAACTTCAAATTTATGCCTTATGAACTAAACATCACACCAAACACAACTGTCGTTTGGGTTAATAATGATTGGACAGGTTCCTATGGGCGGCTTCACATTCTTGCTGCACACTACAACAGATTTAGAAGTCCTAGGTTAGGATTAAACCACACTTTTAATCATACTTTTACACAAAAAGGGGTATATACATATATAAATCCTCTTTACCGTTCTGTTGCAGGGGGTGCCTTTATGAAAGGCATTATTAATGTAGTTTAGAATTTTGTAAGGTCCATCTGTTTTTGTTCATGGTCAGAAACAATTTTATCAGAAAACATAGGCTTGCCATAAACCCCGTCATATCCTGGGGTAAGTTTTATTTCTCCGTTTCTGTTCTTCATTATGGCTTCTGCGATCTTACTGTCTGTAACATTTGTTAATTGTTTTTCATTAACATTCAGGAGTACATTCAGTTCATTATCAAAACTTTTAATAAGCTTGTTAAACTCTGACCATACAGCTTTTGTGGCGACACCGCAGTTTAACAGTGTAGCTATTATTTCTGATAGTGGAATTAGATGTTTAAAGTCTTTAGCATCTTTTGGCTTATAGCCTGGTTCTCTGTCTGCTAATTCTTCAATTCTATGCTCTACTCCAATAGTTAATGGTTTACTGCATACAGGACATATCTTATTAAGTTTTATTGATTCTGTTGGGTTTAAGCATACGTTGCAGGTACGGTGTCCGTCAAAATGATATTTGCCGTAAGCTGGGTCAACTTCTATTGTTCCGCTTAAACCCTGTTTTGTTCTTAAGGCATTAATAATATTTTTGTAACTAAGTTCGTTTAATTCAAACATCGTTGCCTCTCTTCCAATACGCCAGGGCCAGAATGAATGGCTGTCTGAACAGGAGATTAAAGAATATTTGTCTAAAGAAGATATGCGCCAATTCATTGCTGGATCTGAACTTAAACCTGTTTCCAAAGCGTGTATATGCTTTGCTTGATCTTTAAAGGCCTCCTCAACCGAGTTGAAGCCGGACATGCTGCCAAATAAACTAAACCACGGTGTCCATACATGTGCAGGTATTATCTCAATATCTGTGCTTATTTTTCTTAAATCATCCACAAAAACAGGGCAGGGTATCTTAAAAATTGGCCTTCCATCATAATCAACTCTGCCATGTTTTTTGAGATACTCTGTTATCTGGTCTACAACATCAAAATCTGGAGCAAGAATAACATTATGCACTCTTCTGCCTTTTCCCATGTCAGTATAAATTAACGAAACTTCTGTCTGTAAAATAAATCCCATGCCTGTTTTTGTCCGAAAGATTCCTGTTCCATCATCTGTTAACTTTGTTTTTAATTCTTTTATCCATTCTGGATGAGTAAAATCAGAAGTCCCAAGCAGGTTCAGGCCTTTTATTTTTGCCCATTTTTCTAAATTGTCAATATCCAAATCTTTGGATGTTGCTCTGCTATATTTAGAATGCATGTGTAAATCTGATATTATTTGCATTATATCTTAAGTTTATTTTAATAGTTTAAATATTTTTATATCATGGTGCACTAGCATACGTTACACAAGAACAATTTTATGTCATAGGGCATTGTCAACTTTTATGTGTTGGAGCGACATTGTTTAAATATGTTTTATAAACCCTGCATGCCTTACCTCACTTAAGTTGACAGTGCCTGTCATAGAAAGTTTTAAATAATCTAAGGCTATTTTTACCCATGGGGTGGAAAAATGAATCTGAATATTATTGCTGTTTTATTAATTATTCTTATGTTTAGTGGCTGTGCGCCTGAAGAAACTATTGATGTAACAATCTCTGATGCATCAGATCCTGATAATAAGGTTACAGGTGAAGTCATAAATGTTACGGAAGAATCCAATACGGAAAAATCAGATGATGAAGATGCCGCTGAAATTACAGATGAAGAACCTGTTGCAGACGCAGGATTTGTTGATAATATATCCGATGACGAAATTGTTGAGCAGACCAGCACAGAAATCGTAATTATTGATGATTTAAAATTTAAGCCACAGCAGATTACAGTTGATAAAGGAACAACTGTCAAATGGGTTCATAACGACCAGTACGCAAACAATCAAAATATTATTCATCAGATTGGCTTGTATAAGCATGGGACCATTTTAAACGCCAGAAGCGGCAGGTTATCGTTTGGTGACATATATAATTACACCTTTATTGAATCTGGTGAGTATTATTATATTGACATAGTTTTCAAGGACAAGATGAGGGGTTATATTACAGTAGAATAACAAACTTTAAATAATTCTTTAATTTTTTAATCTTTCATGGTTGACATCCTAGACGGTTTAAATAAGCGGCATCTAAACGAATTTACAAAAGATTTTATTGAAATAATAAGAGTAGCTTTTGGCATGGGTAAGCTTTATAATAAGTCTCTTGACAAGCTGGATAAGTACGAAAAAAAGTATAAAGAGGTTGTAGGGCTTTTTAATAAAAAGTATAAAGGTATCACATTACAAATCCAAAAGACTATTGAAGAACTCAGGCTTATTATTTATTTGGATGAAAAAAATTTAAAAGAATTTTTTAGCAATGTCGCATTAAAGGTTTCAGGTTTAAAGTCTATTGGCATTAGCAGTTTCGATGAAGCTACAACCGATGACTCTGACAAATTTTCAGCAACTATAGCAAACATTAATTCTGAAGTTTATCTTAGTTATTATTATCCTGAAAAAAGCGTCGATGCTTTCTATTTAGCTATTGTTGAAGATAAAATTTTGCTGAATTTTGATTATGATATAATATCTGACCCGGAAAGCCCTGAATTTAAGCTGTGCGCTTTTTATGGTGCCAAAGAGGATATTGACTCAGCCATAGACGTTTTTAGTATAGCATCCTCTTTTGGTTTTATTGATGTTTTAAGCGAAGCAGAAAAAGTGAAGTTTCGAAACAAGTTTGATACGCGGTATTTGGAATAAGTCACATGCCCGGCAGCTTGCCCTGGAACTTTTTCATGAGTTTGTTGATGTCCTGTTTACCTTTCATCATTTTCATCATTTTTTTACTTTGTCTGTACTGTTTTATTAATTCTCTGATATCTTTTGCAGTTGTTCCGGACCCAGCAGCGATTCTGTCAATTCTTGCGCTGTCCATGACATCCGGGTCTTCAAGTTCGGCTTTGGTCATTGACGCCATCACAAATTTCCATTTTTCAAGCTTTCCTTCCTGAACCTGCAGCATTTCTTTTGGAAGTTTCAGTGATGAAAATCCAGGCACCATCTCAACAAGTTTATTAAGCGGCCCCATCTTTTTCATTGCAGACATCTGTTCATATAGGTCAATTAGATTAAATTTGCCTGACATAAACTTCTTTCCCATATCCGCTGCATCTTCTTCGCTCATAACATCCTGCGCTTTTTCAAGGAGCGCCTCAATATCACCCATTCCAAGAAGCCTTGATACAAACCCTGGCGGGTTAAAAAGTTCAAGATCATCAACCCTCTCACCCACGCCAATGAATTTTATTGGTGCGTCTGTTACAGCGCAGGCAGACAGCGCGCCTCCTGCCTTTGCAGTGCCGTCCATTTTTGTTGCTATGACTCCGGTAATATTGCAGGATTTATGGAAAGCCTCTGCCTGTTTTTGTGCAGCTTGTCCAATATCTGCAGAAACGATAAGCAGCCGTTCATTAGGCTTAATTTCATTGTTCAGTTCTTCAATTTCCAGAATAAGATCTTTAGACAAGGCATCTCTTCCGGCAGTATCGATTATAATTACATCATACTTTGAATATTCTTTTTCAGACTCTTTCCAGATTTTTGTGGAATTTTTTTCTGTTTTATTGATAAATGCCTGCACATTAATTTGTTTTGCAATCTGTTCGATTTGGTCCATTGCAGCCGGCCGGTGCACATCAAGGCCGACTAGCGCAACTTTAAAACCCCTTTTTGAAAAATATCTTGCAAGTTTGCCTGACGTTGTGGTTTTCCCAGAACCAAAAAGCCCGACCATCATAATAAAAAACGGTTTTTTTGTAATCTCAACTTTATGGCTTTTTGCGCCGAGAAAGTTTGTCAGTTCTTCATAGACTATTTTTATTAAATATTCTTTTTTTGATAAGCCGCCCGGTGTCTCTTCTTTTTGCGCTCGTTCCTTAATTTTTTTTGTTAGGTTAAACACCAATTCCACATTTACATCTGACTGTAATAGCGCTCTTTGAATATCTTTGACCAGTTCATTTATGAGTTTTTCATTTACAAAAATCGATTTAGCAATCTTACTTAATGTATTTTTTAATGAACTTCCTAATTTTTCAAGTACCACAGTCCATAAAAATGGTTATTTCTTTATAAATTTAAGGGAAATAATATTGTTTATCTTGGGGATCAGATTATTATAAACACGGTTATTTACTTAGTCCGGCACGAGAACTATTGTTTATATAATTTTTATCTTTAAAAAATAAAGACTTATATTTAGTCCTCCATTTCATTTATGGCAAAGGATAAAAGAGATAAACTTAAAAGCCCTCGAAAATTCAGAATCAGTATTGGCCATTTGTGGATTAGACATATCTACAAGGGGAGCAGAGTATTTTACTTCTAATCCTAAAGGTGAAATTAGGAAAATACTATTTCAACCAACAAAAATAGGCCTTTTACTTAGCTCTTTTGGTAGTGCCAGTTTTTTAAACGGCATGCCTTCAGTTTTTTCTTTGATGTACTCTACTAGCTCATTTATGTCCATTTCCACAAGGTCTTTTTGACCGCGGATTCGTACCGGTAGTTTACAACTTTTTATCTCATTGTCACCAATGACAACAGTTGTAGCGCACCATTCAGTGCCAGCTGATCGTATTTTTTTTCCTATATGAAGGGATCTATCATCTAGGTCTGCTCGAATATTATTTTTGATCAGTTCATCAGTTATTTTTTCTGCGTGGGAATTGAACTCTTCTGCAACAGGTATGACTCGTACCTGGCATGGGTTTAGCCATAATGGTATCATTGCTGTTTTACCAAGTTTTTGGTCTTCTGCAGCTTTCTCAAGCAGCGTATACATCACTCTTTCGATCGCGCCTGACGGGCTGCAATGTAAAATTAACGGATACTTTTCCTTTCCATCAGAGTCTGTAAATTTTATTCCGTACCGCTCTGCATTTTCAATGTCTATCTGGTCAGTGCTAAGAGCCGATGCCTTATCCAAATTATCCACAAAATTGAATTCATATTTCAAAACAAAATAGAATATTCGCTCATCCCACAATTCCAGAAGGATTGGTTTTCTCAGTTTTTTTACAAAATCAACAATGAATTCTTTATTCTTGTCAAAAAAATCTTTTGTTGTCCGAAGAGCCATTTCCAGACTGTTATTGCCTATCCCAATTTTTTGGAGCACACTTAAGCTAAGGTCAAACCTCACTTTAAATTCATCCATTGCCTGGTCCATTGACGATACAAGCGCGTGCACGTCCGGCATTGTAAACGCCCTGAGCCTTCGCAGTCCTGTCAATTCTCCGGATTGTTCCCTCCTGAAGCTGTATCTTGTCAATTCGTAAAGTTTTAGCGGCAGGTTTCTATAGCTAATTGTTGCATCGTGCGCCATCAAAAATTGGCCAAAACAGGCGGCAAACCGTAAGAAGAATTTTCGCTTATCAGACTCTATTTGGTACTGCCTGGCAGGAAACCGTTCCAGGTATTTTGAAAGCGTTGGATGGTTAATATCGTACATTATTGGCGTTTCAACTTCCACGCCGCCGTAATCAACTACTCTATCTGTTACATATTCTTCGATCAGTTTTTTAACTAGCCTTCCTTTCGGATAATACCTCAGATTTCCACCGTCTGATGCAGGCTCATAATCCACAAGCTCAAGCTTTTTCATTAGAGCTACATGTGCAGGCTCTTCGTTAACAGCCCTTGACTTTTCCTTTTCATAGAATGCAAATTTTTTTAATTTTTCATGGCCTTTATAATTAAATTTATCAATCTCTGACAAATTTCCGTCGGCTGTTAAGATATGCCAAAACGAAGTCAGTTTTCTTTCTTTTTTTAGCGATTCATTCTCTTCTTCTTTGACTTCCGGCCCAAACTCTCTGCTAAGTTCTGCAAGCGGATGTCCTTTTACAGAAATATTAAAACTTTTATACCAGCCAAAAGGTGAGCGGTGCACTTCATAACCAGTTAATCCTTTCTCACAACTATCAAGAACCTCAAGCGCGGTTTTTGGTGTGCTCGGGTCATTTGTTAGATGAACGTATGGGTATAGCACTATTCGCTTTTCTTTAACTTGCGCAGCAATGTCAATAATATTTTTAACCAGGTTTTTAGCAGAATTTTTTGGATCTTTTTCATCGCGCTTTTCAACTGAAATAAACACAACCAGCGCCTGTTCAATTCTTTCTGATTTATTTTTCAGTTCTTCAGGATTTTTGATAGCCTTTTTCTTAGCTTCAAACTCAATAAAGTCCGAGTGTAAGGATAATATTTTCATCTTGTAATACAGATTTCAAGCGATGTTTATAAATTTAATCATTTAAAATTTCGTCAATATCCTCATAAACCAAAGGATATTTATCGATGTTTAATAAGTCGCTGTGCAGCCCCCTGGAAAATATATCGTCGCAGCTGCCTTCAACGATAAACGACTCAGCATAATCCAGCTTTGAACTGTCAATTGTAACAACCCCGTCTCCGTCTTTATCAGCAGTCATGCAGCCGCTGCCGCTGATTGTATAAACCTTTGTATTCTTAGGGGTATAAAGCGGGCTGTTTAACTTTCTAAGAAATAGGCTGTCTTCAGACATATCTTCACACTCCTTTTTTTCCCCAAAAATCTGGCAAAATCTTTTCACATCACCTGTAATGCCTTTGTTAGGCGTAGCTATAAGGACCATTTTATTGACAGACTCTTCAGAAAATATTTGCAGATACCTTCTTGCAACAAGCCCGCCCATTGAATGCGCTATAATATTAATTTTTGGTTTTCCTGTTCTGTATTTTATCAGGTTAATTATATCATTTAATCTGATAACATACGTATCCAGGTTATCTGAGCTTTTAGTTATGTAAATATACTTTCCTACTGAATAAAAATAGTCGTAATAGTAGCTTGCTGTTACAACTATCGGAAACGAACTGAATCCCCAGTCTTTTTCTTTTGCATCTGTAACATTGAAACTAAACCTTACTACTCCTGAATTTACATATCCATCATTTTGTAATTGGTACTGGATCTTATTAAATCCGTCTAGCACCGGCTCAGGCGACGTTCCCCTTAATAAAGAATGGCCGTGAATTAATAGCACTGGATACAATTCAGGGTCATTTTCGCAGGATTCAGAACGACAGCAGGGCCTGCATTCCCCGTAAACACAGCAGAAAGGGGCAGTTTCTGTTAATTCGTTGTTAATTATATTATTAACCTCAACAGTTGCCAGATTGAAAGCTTCCACTAAAGGTAAATCCTGAACTTCTGTTTCATTCTTAAAAATACAATATTCAATATAGTAATTATAGGTTCTGTTTGATATTATAATCTTTGTAAGATTGCCCATTTTTTCATAGTATGACTCATTGGAACTGCCATTATACAAAGAATTGTTATATTCTGTTATTATATCTTTTAAATCTTGACATACATCATTTGTAACATTTTCACAGTATCCTATACTGCATTTTTTGGAGTATTCGAAAATTGTCAAATTCTGCCCGATTATCTTGATCTTTTCTATTGACTTATTCAGTTCGTCCATAATATCTATAACAACTAATATATCTTTTTCAAATTGGGTAATATCTTTATAGTTTCGCGATTGTATCATGTTTAAAAACTCAATTATATTATTAATCTCTTCAGTTGTTGTATACTTATCATAAAGTGTCAGCAGTTTATTTTTTTGGCTATTATACTCCTTAATTAACAGATTTTGTTTGTTGATTGATTCTTCGATATCCGCAAGAAGGCTATTTGCATTCGCAATTAAGCTTTCATCAATGTTGTTTTTAAAAATCAACCCAAGCATGGCGTATTTTTCTTGTGCCCAGAGATTTACAATTTTTTCAGTTTCAATGAGTGTTTTATTAATTTCAAGAGACTGTGTTAGGTATTTTCTGTAAAGTGTATCATGTTCTATCAAATTGGTCAATTTGTTAAGGGTAGCTATTGCTAGCTGTAGATTTTTTGATGCATTATTAATTGTTGCCAGGTTTTGACTAATGATTGGCTTAAGTTCTGTTTTTATGTTTGCTTCTTTGTCAGTCAGTTTATAATTTAGAGTGACAAATGACGATCTTATTTTAGCCGGGCTTTTGGTGCTGCATAGAAAAGTTCTTTTGTTTGCGCATTGGATATCAAAGTTATATATTTTTTGTCCGCTTCCGATACGGTACGGTTCAAGTTCATAGGTAATCTCAAAGCTATCTTTATTTTTCATAAACCTGCTGTCATTATGCAATAACCTTTCTTCACTTCTGTCATACATTACATACTCGCACCACGCAGTGCAAAATATGCTGTTATCGGTTGACACATAAAACGTTATATTCTGGTTTTGGTCATTATTTATATTAAATGACGCGCTCTCCGGGTTTAGGTTGATAATCAGTTCATCTTTAAGCGCAAACTTAATTCTAAGCCCTGTAAGAAATGATGCGCTTGACAAAATGATGAACGAAATTACAATGATAAGAATAATTTTTTTCCAGTTACGCTTGATGTGCTTTTCAACATTCTTTGTTACTTTTTTCACATCCTTCTCAATGTTTTGCAAAGGCGATTTCTTTTTCATCTATGTTAAACCTCGTGGTTGTTTTTATAGTTTGTGCTTTCCAATTTGTTCAAACTACGACAGTTTTTTGTGGAAAATGGGAAAGCGAGCTCAGCGAGCGGATTTTCCACCTGATCGTTGTTTTTCACAAGGC
>JBDRFR010000103.1:0-5327 GCA_043818675.1 Nanobdellota archaeon | reverse complement strand
AAAGTATGTTTTCGGCTTTAAAGAGGTTATTTGGTAATGTACTATCTAGCTTTAGCGCTAGAACACAAAGAGCAGAAATCTATATGCGGTTAATAGCATATAATTTAGGTGCTATATTGATGGAGATTTTCTACTAAGCCGCATAAAGCGAAAAGTTTATATATCTCATGAATGAGATAATATTATCTCAAAATGGAAACAATCACAAAAAACGAAAGAAGGATACTTGAGTTATTTAGAAAAAATTTATTCCTTAAAACAAGCATTAGGGAAATTATGAATAGGATTAAGAGCAAATCTTATCAAAGGGTTTATGAGGCAGTTGAGTCTTTAACCAAAAAGAATATATTAAATTCTGAGAAAACAGGGAATACAAATTTAATAAGCCTTAAATTTTCAAGAGAGGCAATATTAAATCTTTCATTCTTAGATGAACAAGACGGGCAAAAAGCTCCAAATTATTTCAAGATTATGGAAATTAAAGAGATAACTGATTTTTTAATATTGGTAACTGGGAGCCATGCAAAAGCAAATGCCGGCAAAAACTCAGATATGGACTTGGTGATTATTGTTCCTGACAAGGAAAATATTGTTTCTATCCAAAAATTAGTTGAAAATATCACTATGCTTTTTGTTCCTGAAATTCACCTTCATGTTTTTAGAAAAAAAGATTTTATAGATATGTTAAAAGAGAAAAATGAGAATTATGGGAAGGAGATAGTTAAAAATAAGATAATCTTAAAAAATGCCCAGGTGTTTTATGAATTAGTTAAGGAGGCAATAGAAAATGGATATAAGAGTTAAAGGATATTTGGACAGGGCAGAGAATGAGCTTGTTTTAGCCAAAGCTAATTTTGAATTATCAACAAAACAAAAAGTTAAGAATGTTTTGAATATACCTTTGACTAGGACATTTTTTAATAATGTAATTTCTGAGGGTGATTATGCTATTTTTTATTCTGCAAAAGCATTTCTTATATCAATGAATATTAAAACAGAGCCGCCTGAAGAGCATAAAAAAACATATAACGAGTTAAAGAAAATTGTTGAGTCAAAACAATTAGATAACAATTGGCAGAAATTTATGATGAAGAATCAAACAAGGCTGAAACACTTTTGAAAATATTTTTTCATGAAAAAAGAAATAGGGGCAGATTTACCTATAATCTTAATGCAAATGCCAATATGCCTTTTGCAGAACAATCCATAAAGAATGCAAAATTCTTTGCTTCAACAATTAAGCATTTGATAGAGAATGAACAATAAAACAGGAATTGGTTTTAAAGGAGAAGCTGCCTGAGGGGTGGAAATGGGCTGAATTGCAAGAGGTTTCAAGAGTTTTTGCTGGTTCTTCAGCACCTCAAGATAAAAAATATTTCATAAATGGAAACAATCCTTTTGTGAGAGTATCTGATTTAAGTGTATATAAAAAGACAGATAATCTTACACAAGTAAAGGGTTATGTAACGGATGAGTGCGTCAAACAAGAAAGATTAACTTTAGCTAAAAAAGGAACTTTAATTTTTCCAAAAAGCGGGGCTGCAATTACAACAAACAATAGGGGGATTTTGGGTATTGATGATTATATCGTTTCACACCTTGCAGCAATAGAACCAATAGAAAATAAAATCTTACCTAAATGGTTATATTATTATTTTCTTATTCTAGATATGGTTACTTATTGCGATAATCCAGGTTATCCTTCACTCCAACTTTCAATTATTAAAAATCTCCCTTGGATGTATTATTGAAACGTTTAGAGGACCAATAGCAATCACATCATGCTTAAAGGTGATTGCTGGTTGGAGGGTGTTTTTCGGCAAAGCATAACTACTCTTAAAATTTTAATGTGAATGACTTCTGAAAAAAGGAAAAATTTAAGTTGATAGTTCTGCGTGAGAAACCCCATCTTCAGATAGATGTATTTTGAGAGTATGTTATTTTAATGTATATCCGCACTCTAAACACACGTGCGCTTTTTTAATACTATGATATTTAGTTGTAACCCCCAATTTTATGACATTATAGCAGCCATCACATTTAGGTTCCAGCACATTGATATCATCAAATATCCCAATCATGACAATTCTGATAATCAACTGATTTAAAAATGCTTTGTTATTATTTAAACATTTTGTTATTAATCAACTATAGTAATTATTATAAACTATCCCAATATTGATGTTGTAGAGGTGGCCATATATGTCTAAACAACTAGTTGTCTATTATTCCAGGACCGGCACAACAAAAACTGTAGCGGAATTGATATCCAATAAATTAAAATGTGATATAGTAGAGGTTACTGATAATATTAATAGAAAAGGCCCGCTGGGATATATAAGGTGTGGGAAAGAAGCAATGACAAAGAAGCTTCCAAAAATAAATGGATTAAAAAAAGATCCTGCTAGTTATGAGGTTGTTATTATTGGAACTCCCATATGGGGATTTAGCCTTTCAAGCCCAATTAGATCATTTTTAACAGAATATAAAGACAAACTTAAGAAAGTATCATTCTTTTGTACTCAAGGCGGTAGTGGCGGTAAAAACGCATTTTCTCAAATGGAAAAGATCACAGAAAAAAAACCTATTGCTGCTATGATACTTGACACAATAGAAATTAAAAAGGAAGACTATGAATTAAAACTTGACAGTTTTATTAATAAGTTAATCTAAGAATTTCCCTAATTTTTTCTGCCCTTTGCTTTGCACTAACTCTTCTTTAGAATAACCCAAAACTTCAAATATATTTTCAACAGCGGGCACAACCTGATTATTCACGTAATAGTCAGGGTCATACTCCCCTTGTTTTACATCATCCGGCATATAGGATCGGTCCCTTATCAGCTCGCTTCCCGGCTTAACAATATATTGGATAATATCTCCGGGCAAAACGTTAAGTCCTTTGTTCTTCATTTTTAAAGCTACTGCCACATGCGGCCCGACTGAATCATAGTTTTTTATGGCTTTTTGCAATTGTGTATGGATAATCACTTTTTCATTTGGTATTTTTCTATCCTTTAGTTCATTAATTACCATCTTGAGATAAGTTATCGCCTTATTTGTATTATTTTCTTTTAAGATTATATTCAAGATATTAGACTGCACTTCCTTTACAATCAGGCTGGAATTTCTGCGCACGGCTTCAAAACCACGTATCTTTAAAGTGCCATTGTTTAATAATAGCGCATATTTCTTTTTAGCGCCGATCTGGCTGTCCTTTATTGGCACAAATATTCCCAGTTTGTACATACCTTCAAACTCCAGTTCCATGACACCAGGCAGTTTGACATTAGTATCTTCCAGGAACTTGTTAACATCGTTTATTGACTTTCCAGCCACTGTCAGAAAAACAGAATCCGTATCAGAATAGACAATTCCAAACCCTGCGTTTTTAGCTTCTTCAATAACCTGCATGATATATTGCCTGCCATAGGCTGTAATCGCTCGCGCACAGTCAACATTATACCACCTTGCACCATAAAACCCCATGTACCCATAAAAAGCATTTGCAAGTAGTTTCAGGCTTAATAACCGGGCATCCAATAAAACATTATTTTCTTCCTTGATAATATCCCTAACCCTGATCCTGCGTTTAATAAGATCTTCCATCACAATTGGGATAAATCCTTTTTTTTGAGAGCAAAAATAATATTTTGCTTCCGCTCTCGCATTTTTATCTTTACAGCATTCACAGGACAATGTACCGGGCGATATATTATGAGAACTGATAATGCTTGGGTAGAGGCTTCGAAAATCAAATACGGCGATATTTTTGTAAAGTCCGGGTTTTGGCGCAAATACAAACGCGCCCTTAAAGCTTTGTATCCTGCGCTTCTTTATTTCAGCAGGTGTTGGCCCGTTTGGCGCAAGTTCATTATAACTTTTAGCATTTTTTAACAGATACAATTCCACTAATTGCGAAAATCCCATCCTGTTAACATCAAACATGCTCTGGCCAACAATTTTCACCATTTCCATGATTGTAGGATAAAGTTTTTCTGTTAATAGGTAAATCAACCTTGACTTTCGCAGGCTAGAAATCATATATTGATCAAGCTGACTGTCTAAATCCCATAAATTTTTCAGTCGTGCCTCATTAATCTGAGTTATCGGTTCATCCAGTAATTCAGATGCAGCTTCCCTCAAATTATCAAAATGTTTAATCTTTGCAATGTACTTTGCAATGTCCAGATGAACAATACCGCTGATTCTGGCTGTTATAACTGATGCTTGTTTATTAACACTTATCTTAGATGGATCAGGCCCAAGCTCTAATTTAATGTTATATTTTCTGGCTCTGGATTCAATACGTGGCAGATCCAATTTATCAGAATTATAACCGGTTATTATATCCGGTTTAAACTTTTCAATAGCTTTCTTAAACTGCTCCAATAACTCGATCTCACTATCAACAAATATCACGTCTTCGTTTGTTTCGTACTTTTTCCATGTTATAATTTGATGAAATGCATTAGCATAAAAAGAGATAATTACGATTGGATCTTCAGCAGGATTATTATTGATGGGATCATACGTTTCAACGTTTATTGCAAGAATCTTTGGTTTTAACGTTTCATCGCTTAGCGGCCTGACATCTTCGGCTTTAAACATTATCGACTTATCTGTTATGAAATGGCCTGTTGCTTCTGTCAAAGTCATCGGAATAATAGTTTTGTCGATCAAGTAACGCCTTAAAAAGAGCATATCATACTCCAAAATGATTTCAATTATTTCCCAATCCTCGATAACTTCTTTAATTACAGGAATGTCGGAGGGGGATTTAGTAAAAACCATCAATGCATCAACATCTTTTCCCTGAAATTTTCTAGACACTTTTTCAACTCTGGTAACTTCCGCAACATTCTGGTCGCTTTTTTCAATCTTGATTTTTTCAAGTTTTTCTTTTACGCTATCATTTTTCGGTACAACATAGAAATATGGCTCAAAATTATCTTGCACTAATACCTGCCTGCCATCAGATGTTCTGCCAAAGATATTGATTACTGCTTTATCTGCTATAATCTTATAAGAAAAATCTATTGGAAAAAACTGCAGTTTTTCATCCATAAGGAGCGGGTGTATCTGACGGTATTTAAAATTATTGGTGATTTTAATTAACTGTGTTATCCGGAAACTATTTCCCTACGGTGGGTTTATTCTGGATATGAAACTCACCAGAACAAAGCTTTTAGAGACTTTACGTCGAAAAAATGACGGATGGACAACGTACCAAGCAAGGAAGATAGCTGGAATCACTATTAGAAGGGTCAATCAAGTGTACTCAAAATACTTAGAAACAACAAAAATCCCCCAAATAGGCAAGAAAG
>JBDRFR010000102.1:0-10338 GCA_043818675.1 Nanobdellota archaeon | reverse complement strand
CTCTATTGGCAAAGAAACTTGGTTGAAAGTATGTTTTCGGCTTTAAAGAGGTTATTTGGTAATGTACTATCTAGCTTTAGCGCTAGAACACAAAGAGCAGAAATCTATATGCGGTTAATAGCATATAATTTAGGTGCTATATTGATGGAGATTTTCTACTAAGCGGATTAACTGCACCGATTAGCAGTGTTGATACATAAAAATTCCAATATAGCTTTAAAAAATCCACAAGCTACTTACTTCCCATCCTCTCATTAAGTCTCCTTACTCTTTCCCGCAGCTGAATAGCCCGTTCAAAATCAAGTTTATCAGCAGCCTCTCTCATCTCACTATCCAGTTCTATTATTAGGTTAGGAATCTCTTTCGTTGGCACATGCTTAATATCCTTAATATCCACAACTTTCTCTTTTATTGGTTTCTTTATCGTTTTAGGTTTTATCTTATTAGTCTTATTATACAAGATCTGCATGTTCCTTCTTCTTTCTGTCTCTTTAAGCGCCTGCTTGATGGAATCCGTAATATTATCCGCATACAGTACAACTTTTGAATCGATATTTCTTGCAGCCCTTCCGATTATTTGTATCAGGCTTCTTGCATTTCTCAAAAATCCTTCCTTATCAGCATCCATGATACCAATAAATCCCACTTCGGGTATATCAAGCCCCTCTCGCAATAGATTGATCCCTACTAAAACATCAAATTTGCCAAGCCGCAATTCTCTGATAATTTCTGTCCGTTCCATTGTATCGATCTCTGAGTGTAGATATCGTGTTTTTATGTCATGGTTTGATAGATACTCAGCCAGTTCCTCTGCTAATTTTTTTGTAAGCGTTATAACAAGCGCCCTGTTCCCTTGCTTTATTGTTTTCTTAATTTCATCTTTAAGGTGTTCAATTTGACCGATTATCGGATGAACCATAACTTCAGGATCAACAAGCCCGGTTGGCCTTATTATCTGCTCAACAATCTGCTCTGAGATTTGCTTTTCATAATCAGCAGGTGTTGCCGAGACAAAAACAACCTTGTTCTTCTTCATCATTTTTTCAAATTCTTGAAATTTTAAAGGCCTGTTATCAAACGCGCTTGGAAGCCTAAACCCATAATCCACCAAAGTTTTTTTCCTAGAATAATCGCCTTTATACATCCCATGTACCTGAGGAATTGTCTGATGGCTTTCGTCAATAATTAATAAAAAATCTTCCTGAAAATAATCAAGAAGTGTATACGGCTTTTCGCCGGGTTTTCTTCCGTCAAGGTGTCTTGAATAATTCTCTATCCCTTTGCAGTAGCCTGTCTCTTCAAGCATTTCAAGATCATACAATGTTCTTTGCTTAAGCCTGTGCGCTTCCATCATATCAAGTTCTGGAAGCCTTTTTTTAAGCTCAGATTTGATAGATATTACTGCTTTTTCTTTCCACTCATCAGATATTACAAAATGTTTTGCAGGAAAGATATAGAAATAATTGAACACATCTTTAATTTTTCCGCTAACTTTTTCAATCTCTGATATTTTTTCAATCTCATCAGAAAACATCTCAACCCTTACAATATTATCAAAATATCCAGGTATAAAATCAATAATCTCACCTTTAACCCTAAATCTTCCAGGCTGCAACTCTGTATCATTGCGCTCAAACTGTATATTAATAAGTTTCTGGATAATTTCTTTTCTTTGAATTTTCTGCCCAACCTTTAATTCAAACCCCAGATTATAGAAATTGTCAGGTTTCCCAAGGCCGTATATGCAGGAAACAGACGATACAACAATCACATCTTTTCTTGAGAGTAAAGATGCTGTTGCAGCAAGCCTCATCTGTTCAATCTTTGGATTAATATCCGCATCTTTTTCTATATATTGGTCCTTTTGCGGAAGATAAGATTCCGGCTGATAATAATCATAGTATGACACAAAATATTCCACACGATTTTCAGGAAACAGGTCTTTGAACTCATTATAAAGCTGCGCTGCAAGCGTCTTATTATGCGCAAGAACAAGCGTTGGCTTCTGGATCTTGTTTATAACATGGGCCATTGTAAACGTTTTTCCAGATCCTGTTACCCCAAGAAGTGTCTGAAAATTATATTCTTTTTTCAGTCCGTTAACAAGCTTTTTAATTGCTTCAGGCTGTGATCCTTTTGGACTGAATGGTGATTTAATTTGAAACTGCATAAAAATAAGTAAAGCTAAAAGACAATATAAACATTATGGAACCAAAACTACATTATCTCTTTCTTTCTAAGTAACTTATGATAACTTATAGCAAACCTATGCGCTTCATCGCGCATTTCCCGGATATAAAGTAACGCTTTTTCCTTTGAATCAAACCTTAATGGAAAAGATAATCCGAGCACATACACCTCCTCAAGCCTTTTAGCAACAGATATCATTGGAATACGGATACCTAATTTAACAATTTCATCCCAGGCAGAATTTAATTGTCCTTTCCCTCCGTCAATAATTATAAGGTCTGGAAGATTGGATTTTTCATTTTTTAACCGAGTATACCTTCTTCTCACAACTTCTGCAATTGATGCTGTATCATCTACACCACTGACTGTCCTAATCTTAAATCTTCTATAATTTGACTTATCCGGCTTGCCATTTCGAAACTGCACCATTGACCCTACAGTAGACGTTCCTGATAGATGTGAGATATCAAAACATTCAATAACACTAGGTAGATCATGCAATTTCAACTTATCCCGCAAGGCCTTAACTTTCTCAATATCCCCGAAAAAAGTGATCTCGATATTCTTTTGAACCAGATCCAATAACTGCTTTTTAGAACCCCTGCTTGGAATTATAACCTTAACATTATTCCCCCTTTTTTTAGCTAAAAATTTCACTAATGATTCATCAACAGAATCCGGAACAATCAGCTCTTTTGGAACAGAATTTTCAGAATAATACTGCAATATAAATTCCTCCAGAAAATTCGGATTGTCTGAAAACACATATTCCTGTTTATTAAT
This sequence comes from Nanobdellota archaeon, assembly GCA_043818675.1. Classification (GTDB taxonomy): domain Archaea; phylum Nanobdellota; class Nanobdellia; order Woesearchaeales; family DATDXC01; genus JBDRFR01. Next base: position 7,365 of record JBDRFR010000102.1, on the reverse strand, counting down.
CAAAGTGCCTTTGTAAATATTAAATAAGATTAAATAGACTTTGCCGCATATAACAATATAATTGATAATATCCTCATCATACTTTTTCATCCTCTCCATGTTTTGTCTCTCTTTTAGATATTCAAGCGAGCTTATTTGATCCCTTCGTTCCATCGCTATTTCATACTTTTTATTTTTGGATGCTTCTTTCATATCTTTTTTTAGCTCTTTTATTAATTCCAAAGATTTACCAGACAAAACCTTAGATGCAAGGTATACTTCATGACTATATTCTTTTTTAGATATTTTTCCAGCACAAGGCCCTGTGCAAAGATTGATATGTAACCGCAAACACGGCCGTTTTGGTATTTTTTTGCATGTTCGGAGCATAAACATTCTCTGACAAAGCTTAAAGACATGATCACGTTCAATTGACGTTGTAAACGGCCCAAAATATTTACCTGAACCGAATTCTCGGGCAAGTAAAAGGCGTGGAAACTCATCTGCTGTTAATTTTATATATGCATATCGCTTAGAATCCTTTAATCTAATATTGAATTTTGGTTGATTTTTTTTAATTAGATTATTTTCAAGAATTAAAGCCTCAATCTCATTATCGGTTGCTATAAAATCAGTAGTTGCTACATTCTCAACAAGCACCCTTGTTTTTTCATCATGGTCCTTTTTTTGAAAATAACTGTTAACTCTTTTCCTTAAGTTTTTTGCCTTACCAATATAGATAATTTTATCTTTGTTATCCTTAAAGATATAGCATCCTGGATTGGTTGGAATCATCTTAACATTTTTTTAAGAAACTGTCCTGTATAACTTTTCTCATTTTCCACAATCTCCTCAGGTGTTCCTTCTGCAACAATATACCCGCCTTTATCTCCTCCCTCTGGACCAAGGTCTATAACATAATCAGCAGATTTGATAACATCCAGATTATGTTCAATCACAACAACAGAGTTCCCTTTAGCTACCAAGTCGTCTAACACTTTTACTAATTTTTTGACATCATGAAAATGTAATCCAGTAGTTGGTTCATCCAGTAGATACAAAGTCTTACCTGTTGCTTTCTTAGACAATTCCCTGGTAAGTTTTATCCTCTGCGCTTCCCCTCCTGAAAGTGTTGTGGCGCTCTGACCAAGTTTGATATAACCCAGCCCTACTCTTTGCAGAGTCTTTAGTTTATTCTTAATAGAAGGGATGTTCTCAAACAGGCTATATGCTTCATCAACACCCATATCCAGAATATCTGCAATAGATTTGCCCTTAAACCTTACTTCCAGTGTTTCTTTATTATATCTTTTACCCTTGCATTCCTCACATTCAATATAAACATCAGGAAGAAAATTCATCTCAATTTTTTTAACACCATCACCGTCACATGCATCACACCTGCCGCCGGGCACATTAAATGAAAACCTTCCAGGTTTATACCCTCTAACTTTTGCTTCCTTTATAGCAGAGAATATTTTCCTGATTTCATCAAAAACCTTGGTATATGTAGCGGGATTACTTCTTGGCGTTTTTCCAATAGGACTCTGATCAATAACAATTACTTTATCGATTTCTCCATTCTTAATCTCTTTGTGTTCCCCTGGAACTGTTTTAGAATTATAGATTTTCTTCATCATGCCTTTATACAATATCTCATATATAAGAGTGGATTTACCGCTTCCTGAAACTCCAGTAATTAAAGTAAGCAGCCCTAACGGAATTTTCACATTAATATTCTTAAGATTATTTTCCTCACAGCCAATTATTTCAATAAAGTTTACAAATTTCCGTCTAGTATTTGGAACAGGAATTGAAAGTTTACCAGATAAATACTGCCCTGTTAAAGATTTAGGATTATTTTTAATTTCCATTGGCGTTCCTTTAGCAACAATCTTACCTCCGGCAAGCCCTGCTCCTGGGCCAAGATCCACCACGTAATCAGACTTTAATATTGTATCTTCATCATGTTCAACAACAATCAATGTATTGCCAATATCCCTTAATCTATGCAAAGTATCAATAAGTTTTTGATTATCTTTTTGATGAAGACCGATAGAAGGCTCATCCAGTATGTACAAAACTCCCATAAGGTTTGATCCTATCTGCGTTGCAAGCCTTATCCTTTGGGCCTCGCCTCCGGATAACGTACCGGCGCTTCGTGATAATGTAAGGTACGACAATCCTACTTTGTCAAGAAAATTTAACCGTTCTTTAATCTCTTTTAATAATTGTTTAGCAATTTTTAATTGATTTTCGCTAAGTTTGAGTTCATTAAAAAACAAGATACATTTATCAATTGATAGATTCGTAACATCAATTATTGAATGATCATCTACAGTTACTGCCAACACTTTCTTTTTCAGTCTAAAACCATTACATTCAGGGCATTTTGAAATTCTCATAAACTTTTCAAGTTCCCTTCTTCTATAATCAGATTCGGTTTGCTTATACAGCCGTTCAGACTGGGGTATCAGCCCTTCCCAATTATTGACTGATGACCAGTTAGCCTCGCCATTTTTCATGCTCATATTAAATTGTATCCGCTCATCTGACCCATGCATCAAAACATGGTATTGTTTTTGCGTAAGCTGACTTATCGGCGTAAAGATATCAAACCTAAAATGTTTAGCAACAGCTGCAAGGTATTGCCCTCTCCACCCATCAATTGCGTTTCTATAAAGTGCAACAGCCCCATCAGAAATACTTTTACTTTTATCAGGTATTATTAGCTCAGGGTCAAAATCCATTTTTATTCCAAGCCCAAAACATATAGAACACGCACCAAATGGACTATTAAATGAAAACATTCTTGGCTGTAATTCCTCAAACGATATTCCACATTTAGGACACGCCATTGTTCCTGAATACGTCCGGGTTTTATCAGATTCAGAAGTAACATTGATTAACCCTTTAGATTTCAATAATGCATTTTCGCACGCCTCGGTGAGTCGTGATTTATCACTAATGTTCACTCTATCAATAACTATCTCGATATCGTGTTTTTTGTATCGGTCAAGCTTTATCTTTTCATCAGTACGATATATTTTTCCATTTACCCTTACCCTAAGATATCCATCTTTGTTAAGATCTTCAATCAATTTTTCATAAGTACCTTTTTTCTGTCGTATTATTGGCGACAATATTGTCACTATACCTTTATTTTCAGAAATAATCCGCTCAGCAATCCGCTCAGGGGATTGTGCCTCAATTTTAATTTTATGGTCAGGACAGTACGGTGTGCCAATCCGTGCAAATAGTAATCTAAGATAATCATATATTTCTGTTACTGTACCAACAGTACTTCGCGGATTCTTACTGGTTGTTTTTTGTTCAATAGAAATAGCAGGCGATAAACCTTCAATACTGTCAACATCAGGTTTATGCATTAAGCCAAGAAACTGTCTGGCATAAGCAGATAGCGATTCAACATAGCGCCGTTGCCCTTCTGCATACAATGTATCAAACGCAAGCGTAGATTTACCGCTTCCAGAAAGCCCGGTTATAACAATAAATTTATCCCGCGGCAGTTCTATACTGATATTTTTTAGGTTATGCTGTCTGGCGCCTTTGATTACAATATTTTTCATGACAAAAAAGTTAGATTCAGCCTATATATATAGTTATGGTTTAACTTCAATTAAAGATATAATATTATTTAGTTATCTGATCAAAAGGAAAATTATGCAGTTTTCTAAATCGTTTAAAATATCTCAACGATTAATTAACAGAAAAAACAGAGAGTGGTTTAGTAAGACTAAAACTGACTCATATCAAAAGTACAATCAAGAGCTGTTATTATATTTTCTCTACTATAAAAACTCTGTGTTAGAGATTGTTCTATCTTAATGAGCGCATAAGGGTATGCTTCATCTCCTGTTAATACCTTATCTAAGAATTCTGGTGAGATTCTGTCTGCATATTCAGTAAGTTCAGTAAGAATTTTTTCATTGTGTTTTTTGTATACAGGTAGCAATTCATGATCTAAACTGGTATCTAATCCTTTTGTAGCACTTTTTCCCCTCAAGTCAAGACCAACATGTTGTCTTTCATAAAAAAATAAATCGTTAAATGCATCCATCACATCAATAGGATTTTGTAACTGCAATTTTTTCATCAAATCTGCTGTTTTTAATTCTTTTACAAATGGGGGTATTACTAAGCCAACAGGCTCATATTCTCTTACTTTTTGAGTAAGTTCGTCTACTTCTTCCTGTATACCGGCATGATATGCAACTAATAATTTTGAAAAGAGAAGACCATTTTCAGCCATATTATCCAAATATCTTGCTTTTTCAGAACCATATCGAATTAACAAATCTTTTGCTGCATAATCCATTGCACTACCAGTCAACACACATCCAAGTACATGTGAACGAGAATTAATACTCAATATCTTATTACCTACATAGATCTCACATTTAGTGTAATTCTCCGATTCCATTTTTAAAGGTATTTTTTATACACTTATAAATGTTCCACTTTTTAATCATTAAATAGTGGTTACAAAAAGATAGTTAATCGTGATTCCTTAGGTTTTTTCTTTATATTAATTTCCATAAAACAATTCCTCTTTATTACTTTCAAATCAATGAAAACCTATATAAACTAACAAGATTTAATTAAACTAATGGTAAATGCTATTATCAAGCAATTTAAGGATATTAATAGGCTAAGAGAAATCCTAACAGTCCTTGGAAAACAAGGTTTTGGATATTTAATTGATAAGATTAGACTATCATCAATTGTCAAATTAAAAAGAAAAAAAGAAAGGCTTGCTCCGGAAGTCCGATTGAGATTAGCGCTTGAAAAGCTTGGCCCCACATTTATTAAACTAGGCCAGATATTAAGCTTGCGTCCTGACTTAATCCCGCCTGAATACGTAAAAGAACTTGGAAACCTGCAGGACAGAGTTCCGCCTTTTTCTTATAGTAAAGTTGAAGAGATAATCAAAAAAGAATTTGGAAGGCCGATCAAAAGTTTATTTCAAAGTTTCGATAAAAAACCTATCGCTTCAGCTTCTATTTCTCAGGTGCACAAGGCACAATTAAAATCAGGTGAAACAGTAGCAGTAAAAATTCAAAGGCCGGATGTTACAAAAATTATGAATAATGATATTGAGATTATGTATCGTATCGCGCAACTATTAGAAAAATACGCGCCAAACCTCAAAAGATTCAATCCGACAAAAATTGTTGAAGAATTTCAGCATTGGACAACTAATGAACTAAACTTCATAACTGAAGCACAAAACGCAAAAAGGTTCTACAAAAACTTCCAGGGCGATCAAAGAGTTATAATCCCCAAAATTTTCGATAACTATTCAACAAAACGGATATTGACCTCTGAATTTATCGACGGCATTGAACTTCACAATCTAGGCAAAATTAAAGGCAAGAGAGGTTATGATCTTGACAAGGTCATTAAAAACGGTCTGGACATAGCATTAACCCAGATTTTTATACATGGCTTTTTTCATGCAGATCCCCACCCAGGAAACATAATGGTCTTAAAAAATAATAAAATTGCGCTGATAGACTTTGGCATTGTCGGCTATTTTAATGATGAGCTAAAGCAGAAATCCATTAATCTATTTTACGGTATAATGGAAGAAGATCTTGATTCGATTGTTGACACATTCTCTGAGATGGGATTAATGGACGACAAAACAACAGATATTGAATTGTTCAAATCCGACATCAAAAAAATAATAGAGCCCTTACAAAAAAGCTCATTAAAAGACGTAAAAGTAAGTCATGTTCTGGAAAAAGTCTTGGCAGCTGCGTTATACCATCACATTAAAATGCCTGTAAACTTTGTCTTGTTTGGTAAAACAATTGTTGAGATTGAAGGAATCGCATTAGAGTATAGCCCGAACTTCAAATTTGCAGACAGCGCCCGCCCTTTTTTAGAAAAATTAATAAAAAACAAGTTCTCAATTAAAACTATGCCAAAAGATTTCATTAAAAGCGTAATAAAATTTAAGAGATTCATCCAGGACTTTCCAACAGATGCAACAAAAGCATTAAAAAAAGTACAGGAAGGTAAAATAAAGGTTGATATTGAAGATACTGATATAAAGAGATTATCTTTAGAGATCGACAGGTCAAGTAACAGGCTTGCATATGGCATGCTTATTGCAGCTTTAATTATCGCAGGCGCCTTAACAATCAACGTTAACATGCCAAAAATACTGGACATACCGTGGATATCTTTTATAGCATATCTGATTGCTGCCATTATGGGCATTGTATTATTATATTCCATTTTGAATGAAAAAAAACTATTGAGGTGAACAAATGAAAAAAATAATCGAGAAGGCATTCATGCTTGGGCTTGGAACTGTATCTTTGACAACAAAAGCAGCTGAAAAGATCTTAAAAGATATAGCTAAAAAAAGTAAAATCAGTAAAAGTGATTCTGAGAAATTAGCAAAAAGTATGCTAAAACAAGCCAATAAACAGGCCAATAAAATCCAGAAGTTCATTGAAAAGGAAGCTAATAAACAGCTTAAAAAAGTTAAGCCTATGGTTAAAAAAGCAAAGAAAAAAGTTATCAGTAAAATCAAGAAAAAAAGATAATTATTGGATAACAGTTCCGGCAAATTTTTTCTTTTCAATTAAATTTTTCAGATTATTAAGGTCTTTACCGATGATTACTACTTTCAGCCCTATTTTTTCAGCTTCTTTTGATGCAATAGGATCAAACGGCATATTTAACCCTGGTTTCCACAATTTACCAACCAATTCTCTAAACTTTTCCCACGTAATGTTATCGATAGGCTTTGCATCATCATATCTTGCAGGATCTTTATCATAAGCATAATCAGTATTTGTCATGTTTATTACCATATCGACTTTTAAGTTTTTTGCAAGCAACACTGCGTCATAGTCAGTTGACCAGCCTGGCTTCCAGCCACCTGCAATCGCAACTTTGTTTGTAAACTTAAACTGTTTTGTAGGATCTGTTATAATTTCTTTTTCAGAAATATCATAAAATATCGTTTTTAATAAAAAAGCGTTTAAATGCGTAGCGCTAATGCCTATCCAATCAAGCGACTTCGGATCATCATCAACAATTTTAGAATAGGCTTTTTGATATTTTCTGGCAATAGACCCGCCACCGCAATAAATAACAAATTGACATCCGCCCATATCATCAATAAGCTTTTTAAACTTTTTTAAGAAGATAACATCTATTTCATCAGGCACTATTAATGAGCCGCCAAGTGATATTATTATTCTTTTCATCTATGTTAAACCTCGTGGTTGTTTTTATAGTTTGTGCTTTCCAATTTGTTCAAACTACGACAGTTTTTTGTGGAAAATGGGAAAGCGAGCTCAGCGAGCGGATTTTCCACCTGATCGTTGTTTTTCACAAGGCTTT
>JBDRFR010000101.1:0-17399 GCA_043818675.1 Nanobdellota archaeon | reverse complement strand
AGTTCTTAACTGCAGTAGCAGTACCAACCGAAAAAGATATATTCTTGTTTAAGTTTATTTTGTTCGTTCTTAATTTAGTTTGTTTCATGGTAGAACATTCCAAATTAAGAACACTTTAATTTTTAACTGTCAGACATGGGTGGCAAAGATACTATCACTATTTTTTTTAGCAGTTTTACTAACAAAGCGATTAAGAATAGTCATTTATTGAATATTTAGTTAGGCATTAATAAAGTTTATTAAAAAAAAGAAAAAAATTATTTGAAAGATTTCATAGCTTTCCAAGACTGGTCAAAAAGGCCCTGAAGCGCTGATGCAAAGAAAGGCGTATTAACCCAAATTGCTGTGTCGTAAGTTGGATGCACTTGCTTATCATCAAGAACCATGAACAAAAGTTCTTTGCCGTCAATAATGCAAAATCGCGCTTTTGCATCTGTGTTTTTAACTTCTGCAATGCCCTGGATATCTTTTAATGCTGCTGCTGTTTCTTTAGTCAGCGGCGCTGCAATCCTGATCTTGACACCGCGCTTTTTTATCTTTTCCAGTGTTGGTTTTAATCCTTCAATCTTCCTCATAAAACCCTGGCTTGTTGTCATGATAGAAACAGACTCTTCTGCATTTCTGATCATAAGCTCTAAATGATTATACAGGTTATGCCGGCCTTTAAGCGAACCTGACAGGTCTGATGGTTCAATCAGTTCAATACCCTGTTCATGAAGTGTGTTAAGTTCATTAATAACGTCGGTGCCTTTTAATTTCTCAAGCCGCCCTATCTGTTCTTTTGCATCTTCTGTAACATTCTTTTTAACACGCTCCAAGACTTCGGTCGGAGCAACTGCAACATACTTAATCGGCTTGCCAAGCTTCATCACAACAAATCCTTTCTTTTCAAGGCTTTCCAAAACATCATAACTTCTGCTGCGCGGAACATTTGCAATGTCTGAAAGCTCGCCTGCTGTAGAAACACCTCTGCTTAATAAAGCAGCCCATATTTTAACCTCGTATAAATTTAGCGAGAAGTACCGCCTAAGCTTGCTTAAAAACTCATCTTTTACAATCATTTTATATACACCCCCTTTTTTGGGAAGTAACAGAAAGTCACTTCTTAATGGGGTAAAAAATAACTACTACTTAATATATGTTACGGTTTTTTACCTCGAAACAGTGTTTTCATCCATGGTTAGTAACAACCTATTTTAACTTTAAAGTTATGACAATTATACTATAACTAAACATAACTTATATTTAAGGTTGTCGTAAAAACAAAATATATAAGAAAAAAGATAGTTAAACACGCGCCTTCTGCAAAACCTCGACAACAGAGGGATCTGCAAGAGTAGTAGTATCGCCAACGTCGTTTTGCCCGGCTGCGATAGCTTTCAAAATCCGGCGCATAATTTTTCCAGAACGAGTCTTAGGCAAAGCGTCTGCAAACTGGATCTTTTCGGGTTTTGCTATATGGCCAAGCTCTTTTGCAACCTGGATTACCAGATCTTTTTTTAGTTTATCAGATTGGACAATACCCTTTTTCAAAGTTACAAAGGCATAAATTGCCTGACCCTTAATCTGGTGAGGGATGCCAACAACTGCAGATTCGGCAACCGAACTATGGGAGACTAACGCTGACTCGATTTCTGCAGTGCCAATCCGATGACCTGAAACATTTAGAACATCGTCAAGCCTGCCTGTTATCCATAAATAACCGTCCTTGTCCTTTTTTGCGCCGTCGCCTGTCAAATACACATTCTTAAATTTGCTAAAATATGTGTCAATGTAACGTTTAGGGTTTTTCCAGACTGTTCTTGCTATCGATGGCCATGGTTTTTTTATGACTAAATAGCCCTGCTCACCAACTTTTGCAGGCTTGCCTGCCTCAGTAAAAACATCAGGAATAATACCAGGAAAAGGCAACGTTGCTGATCCAGGCTTTAATGGTGTTGCACCAGGAAGAGGAGTTATTAAAACGCCGCCTGTTTCTGTCTGCCACCAAGTATCTACAATCGGACATTTATTTTTACCTATCATTTTATAATACCATGCCCATGCTTCAGGATTGATTGGTTCACCAACTGTTCCTAAAAGCCTTAAGCTTGACAAATCATGCTTTTTTACCCATGAGTCGCCTTCTTTTTCAATCGCCCTTATTGCTGTTGGCGCTGTATAAAAAATGTTGACTTTGAACTTGTCAACAATTTTCCAGAAACGATCAGGTTCTGGATAGCTTGGAATACCTTCAAACATCAGGGTTGTTGCCCCGTTTGCAAGCGGGCCATAAACAATATAACTATGCCCTGTAATCCACCCAATATCCGCAGTACACCAATAAGTATCAGTATCCTTTAAATCAAAAATCCATTTTGTTGTCAAATAAACATAGGTAAGATATCCACCAGTTGTGTGCAGTTCACCTTTAGGTGTTCCTGTTGTTCCAGAAGTATAAAGAATAAACAATGGGTCTTCTGAATCCATCACTGTTGCCTTACACTCTGATTCAATATCACTTGCGTTAATTTCATCTTCCCACCAAACATCCCTGCCTTTTTTCATGTTGATGCTTGAATTGGTCCTTTTGCATACGATCACTTTTTGTATTGATCTACAGCCTATAAGGGCATCATCCGCGTTAGGCTTTAAAGGAATCACATTACCTTTCCTAAAACTGCCATCAGCAGTTATCAATATTTTTGCTTCTGAATCCAATATCCTCTTCTGTAATGATTTAGCAGAAAAACCGCCGAAAACTATTGAGTGGATAGCGCCTATTCGTGCACAGGCAAGCATTGCAATCGCAAGTTCTGGAATCATTGGCATATATAAACAAACTCGGTCGCCTTTCTTAATGCCGTTTTTTTTTAATACGTTAGCAAACCTGCAAACATCAACGTAAAGCTCTGCATAAGTTAAGGTCTTTACTTCATTTTCCTGCTCACCCTGCCAGATAATTGCAGCTTTATTTTTGCGCCAGGTGGATAAATGCCGATCGATACAGTTGTAAGAAACATTAAGCTTGCCTCCTACAAACCACTTGCATAAGGGCTTATTTTCATAGCTAAAAACTTTGTTCCATTTTTTGAACCATACGAGCTCGCTTGCTGCTTTGCCCCAGAACTTATCAGGAGCATTTATCGATTCATTGTAAATCTTTTTGTATTCTGCCATGCTTTTAACATGGGCTGTCTTTGAAAAGGTACTGGAAGGTAAGAATTTTTTTTGTTTTGACATGTTGATCGCCTCTTTTTAATATTTTATATGAATCATAAAGGTGGATATATTAAAAGTTTTGGATTTTCAATAATTAATCTTATACTTTAAGATTGCAGCAATGCCGGAAAGCCCGTCGAGCTTTTTTCCGCCGTCGTGCTCTTTTGAGATTATCGAAACTATGCCCCTAATAGATTCTGTTGACTTCATCAAATTGTTAATGTCCCCATATTTGTTCTGTTCGCGTGATTTTTGGATAAAGGCATCTGTAATCAGTAAATTTTTTACTGCGCCTGCGTCGACTGCGTTTTTTGTATCTTTAAATCCGTAAACTGCAAGATTATTTTTCTTTATTTCAGCAAGTAAATTTTCCACAAGATTGATCTCTTTTGTTACCCTGTCCTGTTGCAGCGCGTTTTTAACCTCGTCGCGCTTTAAAACCTCGTTAAAAGCAGACTCTTCTGCGCTGGAGCATGTTGCAAAAATGATCTTTTTTTTAAGGTCTGCATTAGATAATTCTTTAGTCAGTTCATCTTTCCAGAATGCCGGGCTTGCAAGGATAATCGTCTGAAACTGATACTTTTTGTCATAATCTTCCAGTTTCTTTATAATCTCTTTGTAGAAATTTTTAGTGATTTTTTTATCTTCGCCTTTTTTTTGTACATCGCCATCAAGACGGCTTAATAATTCATAGCCGTATTTTTTCATTAATGCAAAATAAGCGCTTTCACGATCATGCACTACAATGCACATAGAAGAGATTTTTTCTGAGCAGGCTTCTTTTAGTTTATCTAACTGAAATTTTAACCATTGCTTCCTTATCGTGATGATAGAATTCTCTTCCAGATTAAATGAATGATGGGTGCCTTTTTGGATATCTTCAGGGCCCTGAGTGATTATGCCAAGCAGCTTTAAAATTGTGTTTGAAAAGTCGATTTTTTCAACTTTAATTTCTATAAAAACTGATTTTCTGATAATTTTGACATTTCTGTCTTCTTGATCGCCAAGCTTAATCTTTCGTAAAGTCTTCCCTTTGACAAAATCACCAACGTCAATTATATTGCTTAAATACCATAGATCATCCAAATTTTCAATCTGTAATTTAATTTCATCGTTATTTTTATTTAAGAGTTTCATAACTCAGAAAGCACAACATTTATATATAAATTTATTCATTTTTTATATTAGATAGTTGAGGCTATAAAAAATAGGTGATGTTTAATGAAAAAAGAGGGAATGTTACGAAAATCACAGGGGTTTAATGCAGCTGTTCTTGTTGCTATCATCGCTGGATTGATCATAATATATATGCTGTTTCTCCCTGCAGAAGACAGAGAAAATATGCTAAAGGAAACAAACACCGAAAAAGCATCGACCAATTCTGATAATATAGTATTGCTCAAAGAAAGTGTAGGGCGGCTTGACCCTACAGAAAACGTGGCAAATGAAAAGATACCAAATGTTTACCTGTTTGAAAGCACAAATTCAAAAGAACTGGCATCGTTAAACCCGGTATACGTACGAAACGGGCTTTTTGATGAAAAGACTAAAACAGCATCATTTTCTATTGATAATATTGATAATGTACAAAACGTGGTGATGAGTTTTACTGCTCCAAAAAGAAGCGGGATACTTACTATAAAACTTAACGATAACATAATTTATGAATATGACTTAAACAAGCTCAATGTTGATCCGATAAAAATCAACAAAAAAATGCTTAAAACCGATAATATACTTGAGTTTTCAGTATCGTCAGTCGGAATGAAATTCTGGACAACTAATGAATACAGCATTGAAAATATCATGATTGTAGGGGATGAAACTGATAAGTCAAGACAGGAGAGCAGAAACGTGTTCAGCCTGACAGACACAGATTACCAGAACCTGGAAAGCGCTGAATTAAAATTGATCCCATACTGCGGCAGTATTGGTTCTGTAGGAGTCTTAAACATCGAGGTTAATAACCATAATATCTATTCAAGCGTGCCTGTCTGTGATGACTTAATAAAGCAAGATGTGCCGTTAGGGATATTAAATGCAGGCACAAACAAAGTTATATTTAAGACCACAAAAGGTAGCTATTCTATCGAACAGATCGAAGTCAACCTTGAGTCAAAAGATACAATTTCTAACGTGTATTATTTTGAGGTTAATGATACAACGTATAAAGACGTCACAGAAGATGATAGAGACATTACACTTACGATAAGATTTGTGGATAAAGAAGAGCGCAAAAGGCTTGACCTTGACGTAAACGGGCACTCTTACAGAATTGACCAGTATGAAAAGACCTATACAAGGGATATCAGAAGCTGGATCGAGGAAGATAATAATTTTGTAAAGCTAACGCCAAAAACTACAGTTGACATTGTTGAAATGATGGTTGAAGTTGAAAAATAAGTTTCTTAGAGGATTAATATGGCGGATATTACAGTAGATGAATTAAACGGCGGAGATTCTGATTTTATGCGCAGGCTTAGGGCTAAAGCTGCAATGGCATTAAAAAAAGATGTTGGCAAAGCTGCAACTGATACTGCAAGGCAGGTTGGCGGCACTATCGGAGATGTTACTAAACAAATGGGCAGGACCATCAACGAGTCTACAAGACAGTATACACAGCCTGCAATGGATATGGCACGTGCTGGAAAAGAGGCTGCAACGCGCATGGCAAAACAAGCAGATAATGCCTCAAAAGAATACATCCCAACATTTAGAAAAATGGCAATACGCGGAGCTCAGGCTGCTGGAGAAGCTGCGTCTAATGCTAAATCATCTGCTAAAAGAGTTGTCGGGGAGCATTTTGATACTGCTAAAACTGCTGTTATGGGAACTGCAGCAGCTGGAATGAGGACTGTGCTTGATTCCGGCACTACAATGTTCTTGTTTATTACAGTTTTTTTTATGTACGGGATTGACTGGTTTGTGACCGGATTTGATGGGATTAAATTTGTTGGAAATTACTCAGCGCTTTGGACAACCCTCCAGGGAGTATTAATGGACAAAGTGTTCTGGGTCATATGCATTATGATATTTGCGCTGAAATTTCGTGTTAATGCTGATTCTGCAAGAGAATGGTTATCTTATGCTGTCCTGGTTTATATTTTTCTGCTGATAATATATTGCGGCGGGATTACAACAGGATGGGCGCACCTAATATTTCCTATGATGTATTATTGGTCATTAATGAGGGTAAATCATGATATAACATCTGCTAATGTGATATTTGCAGGCCTTTTAGCATTTGATTTTTTTGGGTATGCAATACTTGCAAACTACTTTCCAGGAAACACGTTTATCTTGAACAGATTAATAGTTCCGATATGGTTCTATGTTGTCTGGCTCTATACAGTTAATACCAAAAAAAACGGATTTACTGCGTTTCTTGTATTTTTTGTGATAACATTTAATATTTTTGCAGTAGGCGGAGCTATAAGCGTTGAAACTGGCGGATTTATGGGGGCGCAGCTTTCAAATGTGAATAGGGAAGCAGCGATAAAATATTTTGAGGACGGGTTTAAAAATGCCTGGGAAACTTATAAAACCAGCTCTACAAAGTTTGCGCAAGGCGCAAAAGATGCTGTAACAAAACAGTTCGAGGCGCAGATGGAGTTTGCAACCGGCGGGTATTATGTCAGCCAGGCTGAAAAAAGCACAGGGACACCGGTTGACCCAGGCGGAGTCTTTATTCAAAATATACAAAAACTTCCGGCTGAACCATTAAAAGGGCAGCGGGTCTATGTTTATGGGCATGTTAAAGTGCATTCGCCTGATAAACAAATGGAAATACCAGTTAATCTTGGATGTAAAAGAAACGATGTTAGTATTGACCTTAAACCATCAAATTTTAAGGCGATCGGAACAGGAGAAACCACGATTGAATGTTCACTCGGTCCGCTTGAAGCTGTATCGCAGACTGTAAAACTAAGCGCTATGTTTGATTTTAGCGCTAATGCTGACTATAAAACATACTTTATAGACGGAAAAGAAAAAATAAACCTTAAACTCAAAGGTGAAGACCCGCTGGTATTTTATAAAGGGAATGTTGATAAGAATATTAAGTCAGTGTCAAGACCGACAGACGGGCCTGTTTCAATCGGTATCGGCATCGGCCTTGGTGATAAGCCGCCTGAGCTACCTATAGGAATAATTGAAACTGAGGATAATACGATCTTCTTGGAAAATTCGGTCATAGGGTTTACAATTGAAAATAAATGGACAGGCAAGATTAAGAATATTAGAGAGCTGATTATTGAACTACCAGAAGGATTATCTTTAAGAAATGATATTGTGGGTCAATTCGACAATGTTGATACAACTACTGAACAGCTTAATTCTATCTGCAACGGGTGGTTTAAACCTGTGGAAGGCAGTAAGACCAGGTATAATCTGACAAAGGCTGGTCTGGAAGATGTTTTCAAATTGCCAAAAACACCGATTGCGCAAAGCGCTTATAAGACAATACGGTGCCATCTTGCTATCGATAGTAAAAATGATATCCTTAAAAATGAAAAAGTGCCTTTGAAATATTTTAGAGTGTACTTAAATTATACATATTTTAATGAGGTTGCGCTGCCGGCATTTACGCCAATCGATTCTGGTAAATTAACTGAAACTGCTATTAAAAAAGTGCTGCAAAGCTGTACAGACCTGTGCGACGATGATAAAGGATGCAGGTGCGCTAACGAAAGCTGTGTAGGCTATAATAAGGAGATTAAAAAGAATGAAAATTGCGGCGGGCTAAAAGCCAGCGCTGCAACAAGCAATCCAGCAACCGGCAAACCCACTAATTTGGCAATTATAATCAATGACGGCGCAGCTGTTACAGACCAGTTAAACGTCAAATTAACATTAAAAGCAGAAAATGTTGGATCAAATACAATATGCAAAATTAAAAATCATGGTAAAGAATGGGTTGAAGGAGCATATGTTACAGATATGAGATGGGACCTGGATATAAATAGTTACAGGCCTGGAGACAGGGTGGTTTATTATCAATGCAATAATGGCCAGGATGTTAGCGATCAGGTTTCTGCTGCTATAAGATATGAAACAACAGTTGAGGACATTTATACTTAAAAATGAGAAAAACTGCATTATTATTAATAGCATTGGTTGTTATTACTGGATGCGCTGGAGGGTTTAATCTTTTTGGCAAAAATACTGATGAACAGACAATCCTTACAACAGAATACAGGAAAGGGTCGCAGGGATTAGTTATGAAGTTTATTGATAAATCGCCAAAAGATATTGTTCCGGAAAATGGCGGTACTGTTATAGGAATAAATCTGGAGAATAAAGGGGCGGCGGATATCTCTGATGGGGTGCTTATTATCAGTGTGGATCCAGAATATATGGAGCTTGGAAAAATTATTGATAGCACTATGGAACAAAAGCCTGAGATTAAAGATAACAAAATCACTTTTAAGATGATTGGAGCATCAGTATATAATCCAGAAGGCACACAAGGAAATATACTAATCTCTGCAAAAACCAAAGGACTGCAACCAATGAGCCAATCACACGGGGTCGACATTAATGCTAAAACATGCTATAAATATAATACAATCGCAACGCAAGTAGTATGTGTTGATTCAGATAGTTATGATATAAGAAAACGAACTAAAAGCTGCACAACAAAGCCGATAGACATGTCTGACCAAAGGGCGCCGATTGCTGTTAAAAAGATTGAAACTAACCCAGTTTCAAAAGAAGATAAAATAGTAACAGAATTCCTGATAACCATTAATAATGTTGGCGGAGGGAATGTTATTTCTCAAGATGGGATTGATACTGCATGCGGTACAGGCGAACTTGAAGAAGATTTTATCAATAACATTAATGTTAAAGTATATCTTAGCAGTGAAAGCAATCTGCTTATATGTAAACAGGTTAACGAAAAAAAGAAGAATATGTTTTTTCTGGAAGATAAAAAATTGCTGGTGAGTTGTTTACTTGAACATACAGACCAAACAAGCTTTACAGAATCGCCACTAATCGTTGAGTTATATTACGGATATACACAGACCATATCAAAATCAATACTTATCACAAAGTCATAATGAAAGACGTAATTTCGAAACTTTTATATAATTGTTATGGCAAAATGGAAGTAGGTGAATAAATGTGAAGAAAATAGTACCCATATTACTAATTTCCTTATTAATTCTTACTGGATGCAAGGTAGGCAGTGTCTCCAAATCTGATCGTACAGGAGATTATGATTACAGAACAGGAACTGAAGGGCTTGTTATGAGTTTCCCAGTAGAAATGCCAACTAAAATGTATGAAGGAGACAGCAATGTAAAATCTGTTGTTGAAATCCAGAATAAGGGCGCGTATCCGCAGACCGGAACGCTTTCTGCTTCTTTTTGGATAACAGGATATGATACGAAAATAATAACAATTGCTCTGGATTCTGGTAATGAGCTGAACACGTTGATGGGAAAAAACCAATATAATACAGAAGGAGATTTAACAGCCATAGGCTTTGATACATCAATAACTGCTCTTCCAGACGGTGTATCTTATTTTACTCAAAATCTGCAATTTACGTTAACTTATGGATATGAAACCCTTGCTAATCCAATAGTATGCATTGATACTGAACCTAGAGGCACTACTGTAAGAAATAAAGTGTGCACTGTGCAGGATGTCAGTTTATCAAGCCAGGGCGGGCCTGTTGCAGTAAAAAAGGTCGAGCAAGACGTGGCAAGTGATAAAATACTGTTTAAAATTCTGGTTGAAAATGTCGGAGGCGGAATGGTAATTGCTAAAGACGATGTTTCAAAGAATCCAGATGAAGGCTATGATTGGAATAAAATAAATAAAGTAACCATAACTGCTAATCTTGGATCGACGGCTCTGGACTGCAAACCGACCGGCGATATAAAATTAACAAATAATAAAGGATATATTTATTGCAGTATTCAAAAATCTACGCTTGGTACCAATGTATATACGACCCCATTAAATATTAAAGTTGACTATGGATATTCAATATCAACCACTAAAAAAATAGACATATTTGATTCAACCAATTAAAATTAAGATTTACAGATACAACAACATACCCATGAAAAGCTTTATATATAATAACCACTATTAAATTAGAAAATTAATAAAGGAGGCTTATAAAAATGAATAAAAATCAAATATTTGCTATCATCGGTCTGTTAATCATGACAGGATGCGCAGGTGAAAAAGCAACAGTTACAGGCGGTACAGGGTTTATTGGAGGTACAGAATCTATTAAATTTGATTTTCTGGAAGGAGCACCGCCGCTGGAAGTTTACGATGGAGGAACATTCCCTTTTGAAGTGTCATTGAATCTGGAAAACAAGGGAGAATATGATGTAGCAGCAAGCGATGTTAAGATCAAGCTTATGGGATTTTATCCTGCAGATTTTGGATCACCGACTATTGAACAAAATCCAACCGAGGCTTTAGGAAAAACATATATAGATTCTGAAGGGAATAGAATCCCAGGAACTGTATCATACTTGACTTTTACAGGCTTTAATTTTGTAGGCAATCTTGTTGCTAATAATGAATATACAATAAGGGCAGATATGTGCTATAAATATGGAACACTGGCACAGGCTGATTTGTGTATCCTTGAGGATCTTACAAAATCAGAAGGAAAAGTATGTAAAGCTAATGAAGCTAAAACAGTAACAAGTTCAAGCGCGCCGATAAAGGTTGAAAATTTCATAGAAAATATTGCCGGCGCTGATAAAATAACATTTTCTTTTGATATAGTACACAGAGGAACAGGCGCAATATCAAAACTGGCCACTGATTGTTCGGACGAAATTGCAGATAAGAATAAGGTACATGTAAAAATTGATACAGGCACACTGGGCGGATTAACCTGCAGCGGACTGGATGGAGTAACAGGCGGAACTGAGGGTGACGCAACACTATACGGCGGTAAAAGGCTTATAAGGTGTACATTGCCAACCGGAACTCCAACTGCTGACTTTGAAAAGAAGGTCAATATTGAACTAACATACCAGTATAAAGAACATAAGGAAAGAAAAATCCTTGTGAAACATACTGTATAATTTTTTTCTTTTTATTTAGAACCAGCTAAAGTTACAGCTGCAAGGAAAGCTTCCAGCTGTAAGTATTCATCGCTGCCTTCAGTCATTCGAAACTCTGCTTCGCCGCATTTTTCTATCAGGCCCATCTTGACCCTGTTATCAATATCAAGATTTAAGATTTCTTTCTGGATCTGCTTAATAACATCAAGACCTGCAAGACCATAATTTAACATTACATCTAGTAGCTTTGAGCGGGCATCAACAAACTTATTTTGTAAAGCTAAATTTAAAACTTCGCTAATCTCTTTAGGTTTTGCAGCAGCAGACATTGAATAAATCAATTCTTCGTCAATATTGCTGCTCATCGCTGCCGAACTTTGCAGGATATTTTCAATCCTTCGGCAATCGCCGCCTGAAACAGACAATATCGCTTCTTTTGCTTTATCGTCAATTTTTAACTTTTCCTCTTTAGCGATTTTGTCAATTATCGAAAAAGTATCCTTTTTTTCAAGCGGCTTAAACCGAAAAACAGCGCACCGGCTTTGAATCGGATCGATAATTTTAGATGAATAATTGCAGCTCAAGATAAACCTGCAAGTCTTTGTATAATTCTCCATGGTTCTTCTTAATGCCTGCTGTGCTTCTCTTGTTAGTGCGTCACACTCATCAAGAAAGATGATTTTGAATGGCACATCACCAAGCGCTTTAGTACGGGCAAAATCTTTTACCTTAACACGCACTATGTCAATACCGCGCTCATCAGATGCGTTAAGCTCAAGAAAGTTAGAACGCCAACTATCACCAAACAATTTTTTTGCAACAACTAAAGCTAAAGTTGATTTGCCAACGCCTGCAGGGCCAGCAAACATCAGATGAGGCATATTCTTCTGTTCAACAAATGCTTTAACCCGTGCTACTATTTCTTTTTGACCTTTAATCTCTGAAAATTCCTGTGGACGATATTTTTCTGTCCAGATTGCAATATCTTCAACCATAAAATAAAGAAAGAACAAAGACTTTAAAAATTTTGTTAAATAATATCTTCTTCAGCAATGACCATAAAATCGCCAATTGCAATGACCGCGCTAAAAGGGATCAGGATTCTATTCTCTTTATCTTTTTCTAATTCTAATTTTTCTGTGTAAGATGTAGGATTAGTAAGTACCATATGAATTAATTCGCCCGACCGTGTTTCAAATATGATATCTCCGATTTCTCCAAAACGCTTGCCGGTTTTACTTACTACAGTTTTTCCAATAAGTTGTTTTGAGAACTTTTTATCGCCTTCAGCCATATTATTTCCCTCACAATTATATACTAATCTTATGGTTGGTTAGCTTATATTTAAAGGTTTTGATTTTAATAATTTGTCCATTTTTAACTTATTATAACAATCGTTTTTTAAACCACAAACATTACATTTGTTTTCGCTTGCGCAGTAGTCTGGCAGATCCCTGCTATGCAATAAATCATTAACTTTATCAATTAACTCTTGAACTTCTAACCGTAAAAATGCGTTAATAGGAATGTGCCTTCTCTCTTGTGTATCAAGATAAGTAACAAAACCTTCCTTCACTTCTTTATTATTAAATTCCTCAAGCAACAACGCATAAGCTGCTATCTGAATCTTATGCCCGGGCCATACGCCTTCTTTTGGAGCCTTGCCGGTTTTTAGCTCGATTGGCACCATGCCTGTTTCGTAAACTTCAATTTGGTCAATAATGCCTTTTATTCCTAACTTTTCTGAAGTTACCCTGAATTCAGACTTTATCTTGGGTGTTAATTTCTCCCATAATTCAACACCAAAAATGTTATGCTCTTTAATAAAATTGGAGATGTTTATACTTCGATTAACCACTTCAGCCATTAATAACGGCAAAGTCTCTTTGAATACCTGGCCTAACTGCAGATCAAACTTTCTTAATCCGTCTTTGTTTTTTAGAATTGCCAGCCTTAGAAATTTTTGGTATTCATAGCTAAAAATTTCTTTAATACCTTCCGGTGATTCAATACTTTTTACTATACGCTCCTCGTTTTTATTAATTAAATCGTATGTTTCGTGCCGGATAGAACCCCTAACAAGCGCCTCTTTTGGCGGCTCATATAAACCAAGAACACGTTCAAGATAAAGCTTCCTTGGACAATACATATAACCAGAAAGCATGGTAACTGATAACATTAATTATTAAGAAATCATAAATTGTTTAAATACATTGCGTGCACACCTGTCCTGTGGCCGTGGTTATTTTTCAATATTGAAGTTAATTAATAGGTTTCTGTTAAAAATACATAAAATCATATCCCAAACATCAAGTTATTCATACCTTAAGGCATCTACAGGTTTTAACCGCGATGCCTGATAAGCAGGCACTATTCCTGAAGCTACACCTATTATTACTGAGACAGATAAGGCTATTACAATAGAATTAACTGAGATGAATGTTCCCCCTCTTAAAATAGCAGTTTCACCCATTAATGCAGGCAATGCTCCTGAAAGCAATATCCCAAAAAAGGCTCCAAGAATCCCACCAACAAGACCAATCAATCCTGCATTAAGCAAAAAAATATACATGATATCCTTATTTCTTGCGCCAATGGCTTTCATTATCCCAATCTCTTTGGTTTTTTCAAGAACAGAAGTAAACATAGTATTGGCAATTCCGATAGCTCCAACGATTAAAGAAACCGCTGCTATGGCCACAAGGAAATTATTTATTGAAGACATCATTGTAGACCTTGTCTCCTGCATCAGCTTGCTTGAGCTTATGGAAAAATCTTTTGTTTTTGCAGTCACATGCCTGATAAGCATTAGCTTATTTTCAATCTTAGCCATAACTTCCTCAAGGATATCTTCATCCTTAATTTTTATAATAATAGAATCGTAAATGCCATTTTCTTTATCATCAAGCATCTGGTAAGCCATTTGTATTGGCATATAAATATTTGTACTGGTGTCATCAAGTATTCCTACAACCCGAAAAACATTTTCTTCTATTGTGATCATCTGGTTTATACCAACTGGCTTATCAAAATACGATTCAGCGAGCCTTCCCCCTATAACAACTACATTCTGGTCAGCTGAATCAAGCATCCTGCCTTCTTTTATTTCTGAGGTGGTTATTCTTGCCCAGGTTTTTTGGTCAACGCCTGTCAACCTGACAGAGCCTGATTTGCCAAGATAACTTACGTCAACACTGCCGCTGATTTGAGTGTCAATTGCTTCAATGTCGGATATACCCCTTAGGGCCTGAACATCTGTTCTTTCAAGAACCGGCTCTTCATCGATTGCTTTTGCACCTCCTCCAGATCCTTCTTCGCCAGGATGCCCAAACGTTCTGAAACCTCGGGAAAAGCCCACATTTAAAGTAAGGATGTCGCCGCCAAGCCCGCCTAATTGGTCATTCATGCTTTGCCGCATCCCGCTTCCTATGGACATAATTGCTATTACAGAAGCTACGCCTATAACAATCCCAAGTATAGTCAGCCAGCTTCTTAGCTTGCTATGTATAACCATCTCAAAGGCATGCTTTAAGCACTTACGCAACTTCATTTTTTCTTTTTCCGTAATATGTTCTTAATTTTGAAGAACTCCTTTAATGTAATGTCCGGGTCTATAAGTTTCTGTTTTGTGTATTTCCTATATGATACACCGAAGGCTACTAAAATAACCAATATAACAAAATACCATTTGAATTTTGAGAAAAAACTCTGCTGCTGGGTCGCCCTTCCAAATTGCCCCCTTCCGGCTGGGATAGTTGCTGCATCAGTGTTTGCTGTTGTACTCATCATATTTTGAGGGCTCATTGCAATCTCTTTTTCTACAACTTCCCGTTTACCCATAGTATCTGTATACGCAATCTGGACTTTCAGAGAATTCTGCATATTTCTGGATATATTTCTGGGAATCGTTCCCCTATCTTTAATAGTCTGATTAAAGGCTGATGCTATTTGTGACGACTGCAATCCAAAGCTTGCAACAGTATAATCCCCTGTGTTAAGGTTTCCGATTATCATGGAATTAGTGCCGCTAACCCGCCATCCCTGCTGATTAGGAATCATAACAGATACAGAAGATGCTGGATTGCTTCCAACATTTGCAATGGTAAATGATGTCTGGCCGCTGGAACTTTCAGAAAACGCAATATCAAAATCCGTGCCTCCGCCAACATAGATACCTGCAATAGTATTTATCTCTTTTTCTTCACCGCTTAAAGGATCATCATAAGTCAATTGTATAGATAATTCATACAATCCAGCTTCAACGTTTGTATCGGCTATTACTTTATACTGTAAATCGACACTTTCACCGATATCAATATATCTGATATACTTAGTATTATCACTTCCAACAGGAAGGATAATCTTGTCTGCGTTAACCCAGTTGAAAGTTAAGTCTCTTAGCGGAGCAGAGCCTACATTGTTGATAGTGAATTTAAGAGTCTCTTCTTTGCCTGGGATAAGCAATGTTTTGTCAATATAAATAACCTCGGCGCTTTCCTTGCTTTGAACTTCAATATTAATGCTTCTTACAACGCTGACAATATCCCCTTTGCCTTCTTCATACTCTTTAATCTTTAATTCATATTCGCCAGCAGATGCATCTCTGTCAACCCTTAGCTTAAGTTTAATAATTTTCATGTCTGCGCCGTACTGCTGGGCTTTGATTGTTCCTGCTTTTTTAATAGTATCTTCGCCAGCAACTGCGCTAAATGGATACTGCGGAATAAACTCCAATATGGTATTTTCAGCTGCTGTGCCGCCCTTATTTTCTACCCCAAGCCTTATTTCGACAACATCGCCTGCAACCGCAGGATCAGGATCCTGATTGACCAAGCTGATTGTTATCACTTTACCGCTGCTTGTTTCTGATAACACAATGCCTGAAAAAGCGCAGAATATTACCAAAACCAGAATACTAATTATTGTTTTTTTCATGTTTATCACCTACAAATTTTTTATTTTACTACCTGCCCATCTTTTAGCTCAATAGTTGTATGGGCATACTTAGCTAATTTAAGATCATGAGTAACCATGATTATTGTCTTGCCTTCTTTCCATAATTTTTGGAACATGTCCATGATGCTTTTGCCTGTCACACTGTCCAGATTGCCAGTAGGCTCGTCTGCAAGGATTATTTCAGGATCAGTAACAAGGCTTCGCGCAATCGAGACCCGCTGCTGCTGACCGCCTGACAGTTGTGTAGGAAGATGATGCATTTTATCTCCCAAACCCACAACATTAAGGATTTTTCTGGTTTTTTCAGCAGCAATCTTATCATCATACTCAAGGAATTCCATCGGCAGCAGCACATTATCAAAAGCGCTGATGGAAGGTATAAGATTATACTGCTGGAAGATAAATCCGATTGTTTCCCCGCGTAAAGTAGCTAGATCTGATTCTGATAGTTTTGTTATATCTTTATTTTTAAGAAATATGCTCCCTTTTGAAGGGATATCCAAACAGCCAATCAGGTTCATCATGGTGCTCTTACCGCTTCCTGAAGAACCGATAATGGCCACAAAATCACCTTTCTTAATCTCTACAGTGACACCCTTTAACGCAGAAACTTCCACCTCGCCCATCTTATAAATCTTCCAGACATTCTCTAAATATAAAAGAACAGAATTTTGAGCCATTTATTTACCTCTTTCCATAGTACAAATCAATTTTTTATCCATAATATTACATTCTCCTATTCATTTACCAACCGGGCTTTGAATTTAACAACTGCCGCCTTCATTTTTATCCCGGCATGTTCCTATTGCAATCCGCTGCCTTTCTTCTTCTGTTATATTAAATCCTGGTCAAATTCACATGCCTTGCGTGGCAGGAAAACCAGACTTATTTGAAGAACAGCCTATTAATAAAATTAATGTAAGTAATACTGCTAATTTTTTCATAATGATTCATCCGATTGTTTTACATTAATTATTCATTTATAAACAAAATGGACGTAAAGTGCACTTTTATTTGCTTCGGGTTCAATTTTTCTCATGAAATGTATATTACCCTTAATGAAATAAGGGGTTCCAGCGACCCCTTATAATCCCCAGCAACCTTCCGCCTCTCTACTCGGCAACTCTTGTGGAGTTGCCGTATCTTGTTCGGCGGTAAATTTACATAATTTACTTTGCCTATCATCTATTACTTTTA
>JBDRFR010000100.1:0-8964 GCA_043818675.1 Nanobdellota archaeon | reverse complement strand
GTTCTTAACTGCAGTAGCAGTACCAACCGAAAAAGATATATTCTTGTTTAAGTTTATTTTGTTCGTTCTTAATTTAGTTTGTTTCATGGTAGAACATTCCAAATTAAGAACACTTTAATTTTTAACTGTCAGACATGGGATGTAGAGTAAATTCCTTTTTTGATAAATCTTCTATACATTTGAGAACATCCGTAGTCCATTCTCTTGAAAATGGATTTTTATTATTTAGAAAAAACATTCTTTTCCATTTTTTGTTTACTAAGTTTTTATCTATTATTTTTTCATCCTTAATCACTGTTATTTTCCCATCTTCTGGAATATCACTCAACATAATATTACAGCCAGTCCAACCACTTCTTCTTGCACTTTCCTTAAGTGGATTCCTTTTCTCAATTATGGAAGAAGATATGAAAAATCTTGGAATAATAAATAAATTTTTAATAAACCAATGTTCATTTGAATAATGCATAAAAAAAAAGTTAGGGGTCTTGTTAATAGATATGGAATCCATCATAGTTATAAATTCACCATCAACTATTCTTTTTCCAAATTTCTTACTAGATGATTTTAGTTGAAATTCATTTATACACTTCTTACAAAAAAAATCTTTCACTTTTTCATTATTAGGGTATTGAGTTATATTTTCATTTAAACAACAAGGACAATACATTTCGGAAGAAAACCAATTCTCAGAAAGAACTCTTGCTCTTTGTGAATTACTTTTATAATTTTCCAATACTTCTTGATTATATAAAGATAAATTATTCATTTTACAAAAGGCTCAAAATAATTATTAAATTTCTTTGGAAAAAGAGGTTTAAACTGCTCAATTAATTGTTGTTTTCCTCCTGCCCATTTTACAAATCTTGGTGTGCCTATATTGTCCATAAGAAATGAATAGAAGTAGGACTTTTATAAACTTTGCTTTATTTTTTTCTTGATAAGTCACGTTAACATATCGGAAAAACTCCCCCTTTAATTTAAGAACTCCCCCTTTTTTACAGTCGAGAAATAGAAATTATATTGAAACCAACATCCATTAAGTGAATATAAATAATGAGCACTTATAGGAGCATTATCATTAAAATTTATTTTTAGAAAAAACTTACCTGCTGATCCTTCCCAGAACATCCCCTAGCTTATCGAAGTTTTCTCCGAATCCTGCCCAATCCTTGTTTTCCATGGCTGATAATATGGAGTTATAATATACCTGAGCATCACTGATTAATTCACTGTCTGTTTTGTCCTCATTTACTGTATTTTCGCTGACTTTTTCATCACGCGCTTTTCCAAACAAAACTTCCAAAGCAGTTGTAAGATCTACTTCCATTACAACTCTTTCCCCATCTGAAACTAAGATTCTCTTAAGTTCTGGCAGTTGGCCTTTCTCTGCCTGCAAGTACAGCGGTTCAATATATAATAGGCTTTTGTCTATGGGAATTACTAATAAGTTCCCTCTTGTTACAGACGACCCTTGCTGAGACCACAAGGTTAACTGGCCGGATATTTCAGAATCCTGGTCAAACCTTGCTTCTATCTGCAGCGGCCCATACACCAATTTATCTTTTGGAAACTTATAAAGTATTAGCTTGCCGTAATCTGCCAGATCATTTCTTGCTGCAAACCACGAAACCATATTATCTTTTTTTATCGGTGTAAACGATGTCATCAGGATAAACTCTGTCTGTTTTTCATCCGGAAGTTTCATGATTATATAATAGGGTTCTACCTGAACCTTTTGGCTTGTGCCATACAGCTCAAACGGGATCTGCCATGCGTCCTCTTTATTATAAAATACTGTTGCATCGTTCATATGATAAACACTGTATATCTCAGACTGGATCTTAAACAGGTCTTCAGGATATCTGATATGTTTTTTCAGGCTTTCGGGCATGCTTTCAAACAATTTAAACTGTTTTGGAAATATTTCTCCGTAAGTTAGAATTAACGGGTCTTTTTCTTCCATAACATAATAACTAACATCCCCGTTGTAAGCGTCAAGCACAATTTTGACTGAATTCCTTATATAATTAATACCATTATACTTTTGCGAATACGGAAAATTCCCAGAGACAGTGTAAGCGTCCTGTATCCAATAAAACCTGCCATCTGCTACAACCATGTACGGATCATTATCCAGGATCAAAAATGGTGTGATCTTCGATATTCTATCCTGAATGTTGCGAAGAAACATGATTTTACTGGTTTTTGTGATATCAGAAGATAATAATATTTTTATATCGCCAAACCTAAAAGCCATTAAAATTTTCTTAAAGAAAGTATCAAGCACTACCCCACCATTACCGTCATAATTAATATATTCATTAATATTGCCTTTTGGATAATCAAACTCATCTGTTTTTGTATTAACAAGCACAAAATCGCCCTTTTTTTCTCCGTAATAAATTTGCGGCTTGACTATCCTTATATCATCTGTATTATAGACAGGCGGTATATCCTGGATTAGAAATTCAGGCAGGCCCTGTTTAGTAACCCTGTTAACAGGGCTCATTACAATTCCATAGCCATGCGTGTATACCATATGAAGGTTAACCCATGTTTTTGCGTTTTGCGCTATCTGACTCTGGTCAAGCTCACGCGGCGCCACCATCACCTGGGTTAGTTTACCCGACAGGTTATACCTATCAATATCAATAGATGATAAGTCATAATATAACCTTATCTCCTGAGTTTGCTTATATGTTTGCGTTAAAGGCCTCCAATCCAGGATTCTCACGTTGTTTAATGTATCAGTACCCAATATATCGCTAGTAAGATTCATTTCCACTGAAAAATCGCGCTCAACAACGTCTGTTAACCCATACGCTATTTTAGTAAACTCAATATTTTGGTCAATATAGGGTTTCTCAAGATTAATCTCGTTAGGAGAAACAATCAACGATTGAAAGATGCCTGGGATTATCATTGTGCCTAAAATACTGATAACAAAATACGCGCCTATTATGTAAAGGATGGTTTTATTTGAGACAGGCTTCTTTTGATTATGCTTATAAGCCCAGACTATTATCATGACTGCAGCAACCAGGGCAAGAAAGATCATTATTTTTGTAATTGGCAAAATGGCTACAACATCTGTATATCCTGCCCCTACAACTACCCCTTTTTCAGAAAACATAATAGAAAATCTCGACAGATAATTCCTCACACTAAATAATACAAACAAAACTGATGCCAATATAGCAATGTGCTGTATACCAACAGGCTTAAAGATCCGTTTTGTATTTAGATTTACTGGATCCACCTTTTCAAACATATTTTTAATAAACGGACTAAAATAGTCAAGCGTAATAAGAATAATTGTAATCACTAGACACGCCATAGCAAATTGATATATCAGGATAAAAAAAGGCAGTGAAAAAACATAAAATGAGACATCCTTAAAAAACACAGGGTCAGTTATGCCAAACGGCACCTGATATAAGTACTGTAATACCAAAAACCATTTTGAAGATAATATAATACCAATCAGAGCAGATAATATTAAAACCACACCTATTTTAATTTTGATCGGAACCTTTGATTTTCTGGATGATATCAACAGGTTAATCAAGGCAAAGATAAAAAAGAAGGCTGCTCCAATTATAAAAAGCCCGATTTTTGACTTAAACGTTATCAGAAATATTTGCGTAAAACCAAGTGCTTTGAACCAAAGATAGTCAGTTATAAAAGACGCAATTTTTGTGAAGAACACTAAAATTATAAACAAGGAAATCAAAATTGCCCTAAACCAGGTTTTCGACATTAATATATTAGAATTACCCTATTATTTTTAAGTCTTTTGATAAAAAAAGAATTAATCTTCTACTATAATTGCTTTATCTGGACATACTGCAGCACAAGCCTGGCAGCCGATACAATCGTCTGCTTTGACTACTTTAACGTCATTTGCTTTTTTTGCAAATACATCGACTGGACATGCTTCAATGCATGAACCGCAATCAGTACATTTATCTTTATCAATCACTGGTTTTGGCATCTACATCACCTTTGTTATCAGCTTTGGGACTTGGTTCATTACGAGCCTCATACACTTTTTTATCAGTATCCGGACTTAATTCATCGCTACTCTTTGCTGCTTTTTTAGGTTTTTTATTTGCAGTTACTTTCTGTTTTTTACGGTCTGGCTCAGGAGTAGCTTTGGAATCAGGTTCAGAAGCGGCTTTAGAATCAGGCTCGGGAGCAGCTGTAGAATCAGACTTCAACTCCTCATCAACCTTTCCTTCCATACCAGCTTTTTTCTTATCCGTTGGTTTATCATCATACTCTGTCTTAAGACCTTTTATAATTTTAACTTCCTTAATTAAAAATACCTTAAGTGGATAAATCTTTCCCAAGGCGACCATTATGCTCTTCTGCAATTTGCCTGATACTACTGTCTGAAGTAATTCGATAAATTTGATCTTCTTAACTTCTGCTTTGATATTTGTCTGGGCCAGTTTTCTAACCGCAGAAAGAACCGAGTTTTTGACTGCAAATCTCGTAATTATAAAAAGTTTTATCCTTACTTCCATGTTATCAGCTGTAAGGCAGACTAGTGAATCTTCAATTTTTTCTTTGTCACGCCTAACCATCCTTCTTATTGAAGAACTTGCCATTTTATAGCTTAAAGGCACGGTTAATGCTTTGCCTTCACGGATTTGCACTATCTTAAATTCCATTTCGGTATTTTGCCTTCTTGCATCTGAGGATAAGTCCATCAGATTGATTTTTATTGTTCTGCCGACTGCATGGTTAGCGTCAACTAAATATGTTTCTCCCACCACTTGCTCATTAAACATCTTAGGAGCAATCACTTCTATCCATTTTTTTTTCTTTACTTTATCTCTTGCCATTTGTTATTTGAGGAATTGATGTTTTGTTTATAAACTTTACTTAAATATCTAAATTTACAACGTCTTTTGCGTGCTCCTGAATAAACTCTCTACGCGGCTGTACCTGGTCACCCATTAATATAGTAAATATCTTATCAGCTTCGACCGCATCTTCAAGCATAACCTGTAATAATGTTCTATTCCCTGGATCCATGGTTGTGGACCATAATTGCCCGGGATTCATTTCACCAAGGCCTTTATATCTTTGGATAGTAACACCATCCTTGCCTATTTCCGCTAATGTATTCTCAAGCTTTTCTTCGTTATATAAGTACATTTCTTTTTTATTTTTCTTGACTCTAAATAACGGAGGCTGAGCAATATATAAATATCCTTCTTCAATCAATGGTTTTAAGTATCGATAAAAAAAGGTTAATATAAGTGTCCTGATGTGCGCTCCGTCTACATCAGCATCGGTCATGATGATGATTTTATGATATCTTACTTTCTCTATATTAAACTCATCCGCGACACCGCAGCCTATTGCAGCTATCAGAGTGATAATTTCCTCATTACTAAATATTTTATCCAGCCTTGCTTTTTCAACATTCAATATTTTACCTTTTAACGGCAGGATTGCCTGAAATTTACGGTTCCTGCCCTGTTTTGCTGACCCGCCTGCGCTATCGCCTTCCACAATATATAATTCACATTTTTTTGGGTCTCTCTCCTGACAATCCGCCAGTTTTCCAGGTAATGAATGACCATTCAGCGCACCTTTTCTTCGTGTCAGCTCTTTAGCTTTCTTTGCAGCTTCTCTTGCCCGCGCAGCAGTAATAGATTTGTTGACTAAAATATTTGCAACGGCTGGATTTTCCTCTAAATATGACCCAAACTTTGAGTTCACCATCGACTCAACAATACCTTTCACTTCTGAATTGCCCAGTTTAGTTTTAGTCTGTCCTTCAAACTGTGGATCAGGTAATTTTATAGAGATAATAGCCGACAATCCTTCCCGCACATCTTCACTCGAAAGCTTTTCCTTCATCTTCTTTTTTTCAGCGTACTGGTTCAATGTTCTGGTTAAAGCTGTCTTAAAACCGATCAGATGCGACCCGCCTTCTTCAGTATTGATATCATTGGCAAACGAATACACATTTTCCACATATCCTTCATTATACTGCATTGATATTTCAACCAGCATATTATTTTTTTCACTCTCGAAATATATAGGTGGATGCAATGGGTTTTTGTTATGATTTAAAAACTCAACAAATTCAACAATCCCTCCTTCATAATGAAATTCCTGTTTTTTGCTTTTTCTTTGATCTTCAAGCGTAATTATAATTCCTTTGTTAAGAAACGCAAGTTCTCTTAATCTTGCAGATAATGTTTCAAAATGAAAATCCAATGACTCAAATATTGTATCATCCGGAGAAAAGGTTATTTTTGTACCTGTATTTTCGGCTTTTCCAACAACGTCAAGTGTAGTGATGGGTTTTCCTTTTTCATATTCCTGACGGTACACGCTATTATTTCTGCTGATTTCTACAATTAATTTTTTGGATAATGCATTGGTTACAGAAACTCCCACACCATGCAGCCCGCCTGAAACTTTGTATGATTTCTTATCAAACTTGCCGCCAGCATGCAATCTGGTCATGACCAGTTCAACACCTGAAATATTATATTTAGGGTGGATATCTACCGGTATCCCTCTGCCGTCATCTATTACAGTAATAGAATTATCTTTATGTATTATCACCTGCACATTTTTACAAAATCCTGCCATTGCTTCATCAATTGAATTGTCCACAACTTCAAATACCAGATGGTGCAGTCCTCTTAGGCTAGTTGAACCAATATACATGCTTGGCCTTTTTCTAACTGCAGCAAGCCCGCCCAGTACCTGTATTGTACCAGCCTTATATTCATCTTTTGCTTCATCCATTTTTGTATATATTTTTGTCTAAAATAATGTTATTTTTTTAGCCATTTTATCGTCGAGATTTTAGTATTTTCTCAATAGTTCTGAATACCTGTTTGTTTATAAATGTTTCGGTAGGATTTCATTGAAATTTTAATTGTTTTTCATTTAGGATTTATCCCTCTATACAATAGGGTTTTCTGCGAATATTTTTTAATAAATCAAAAATCCTAAGATATGTTATCCCAACTGAACAGAGTATTACTCAAATCTTAAAAATGAATATTTGATTCGCACAACTTGAAAAATAATAATGACAGAAGCAGCAGGATATTAAACTCAGGTCGCAATAAAACCTGCTCACTTACCCGGATGTTTCTGATATTTTTTGATAAAATCGCCAATTTCCTCAGAAAACATGAGTAGTAGAAAAACAATATATCCTACAGTAAACATGCTTAGCGCAGCAATCAGCATTCCACTATCAACAGGCGGGGATAATTGTACATTATCAGCGCCTATTATTGGATGTTTGCTTTGATAATTTATATAGGCAAGCCATCCTGTGCTAAGTACTGCCGGTAAAACCAGTATAGTTTTTGTTAATATTCTTGGTTCCCTTTTTTCCGGTGTAAATTTAATTTTTTTCATTGTTCACACGGCTGGATATCCTCTAGATCCACTCCATTTTTCGGGCAATATTTAGTATTATCACCACTAAATATCTTAGGTACAAGCATTATTTTTTTAATGTTTCTGTTTGCTGATCCCACTTTTTCTGAAATAACATCGCTGCTTAGAATCATCCTGTTAATTTCACCCGATTCGATACCCTGGTCAGATATGATAACAAATTTAATTCCGTCAAGGTTAGTTTCTCCGTTGTTTTTTATCATAAACTCTACGTTGTCATTATTTGCACATATTTGCCTGATTCCACCAAGCTCTATCATTGAAAGCCCGGTTTTGCTGCATTCAGAAATTTCAGGGTTGATAACTTCAGAATGTCCCCAGCTTATTACAACTACTCCTAGCGACGCTGCACATATTATTAAAATTAATGTTGAAACCAGCGGTGATATTGCCTTTTTGTTCATTTTCTAAACTCTTCAAGCCGTTTATTAATAAACCGTTCTTCTTTTGTTGTAATAATAACGTAAGGAAACGTTCCCAGAATAAGGATTACTATCCCTGTGACTATAAGTATCGTCAGAACAGATGAATTAATGTATCCAGCGATAAAGCCAGCTACTCCCACTATCAAAAATGAAAAATACAGCATAAAACTTTTATCAAGCACTGTTTTTGATTTTTCCCTGTTTATTCTGGATTTTTCGATTTCCAGATATATAATCTCTTTAACGTCTTTTGCCATTCTAGCATTTTTAAGTTTAATCATATTTAAACTTTACCTTATTTTTTATAAATTTTCACAGTTTATTTATAAAGGTGATAATACTCAGACCAATTGCTTCAAGCTATGCTTGAAATCTGGATTTCTAAGTAGTTGGGGTATTAGCCTTTGATCTGAGAAATTTCACCATAAATGGAAGGGTTTTACTTTGAAACCCCTGAAAAATTCTGGTGTAAATTCCAAAAAAACTATTAATTGTCTTCTAAAGCATCAATGGAGAATATTTAAACAAATTAGTATTATTGCATAGTATTAAGGATATTATTATTTCTTTAAAAAATGAAAATAAAGTTATTTTTTCGATGTTAACTTTAGTATTATTAACAGCCTTTGGACTCATATTTCAGGCAGCGTTCAAAATGGGGTTAGCATCTCGTATTGCGAGCTACGATTAGATTTAAGCTCCTTTGGAGATGTCAGCTTATCAAAATAACAACATCACGAAGCGAGCGTGATGCTAACCGAGCGTTGGCGATATTTTGAACGGTGCATCAGATTTCAGGCGATATTGAAAAGTTCATAGAACAGGGCTTTTAACCTTGCCCAAAGATTGTAACTTACAATCTTTGTTGCTATTTCAGCTCTTCTACCAATTAATGTATAAGCCTTAAGAGCATCACCATATTTATTCTTAAAGACAAAATTAACATTTTCTATTCTATTTCTTTTATTATATACTTTTTGTGGAAACTTTTTCATTAATTTACGTCGAATCCTCCCTCTTTTTGCTCCTTTTCTAACAGGGGCTATACTTCTTATTCCTTGTTCTTCAAGCCATTCATGGTAATGTT
>JBDRFR010000099.1:0-11734 GCA_043818675.1 Nanobdellota archaeon | reverse complement strand
ATTCTTGTTTAAGTTTATTTTGTCCGTTCTTAATTTGGTTTGTTTCATGGTAGAACATTCCAAATTAAGAACACTTTAATTTTTAACTGTCAGACATGGGTTAGATTGTTAAGAAATTGGGGGGGCTTTTTCAAAGCGTTCTAAGGTAGGTTTGGGGTGTTTTTTAAAACCATTTTTAATTTTGTTCCAGAAAAATTCTTACAAATACTTTAAAACTGACTATTCCATGAATAAAAAATCCCAATCGCAGCAAGCTGTGGGGTATGAAACCCAATTTGAGCAATCAAATTATACTGATTTTTTTTGCTTTTGTTTTATGCCCTTGCAGAATTTTTACTTTCTTTTTTAAAATTTTGGAGAGAAACCTGATCAATTCAATATTGGCCTTATTATTTTCTGGCCTGGCTTTTA
Organism: Nanobdellota archaeon; assembly: GCA_043818675.1. Taxonomy (GTDB): domain Archaea; phylum Nanobdellota; class Nanobdellia; order Woesearchaeales; family DATDXC01; genus JBDRFR01. The sequence goes on along the minus strand of JBDRFR010000099.1, from coordinate 11,323 downwards.
TATTGACCCTATAGGCATTTTTAGTTGTATCATAGCCCTTTATCTCGCTTTTAGAAGAATTGGGCTTTACAATAACGCTGAAAGTATCCCCTGTAATCTGCATGGGTTAAGTGTATTAAAGAATATATTTAAGCATTGTGATTTTAGTTTGGTTTAGTTGAAAAAATTCATGTAAAAAAGAGATTGTATTGTGGGATAAAATGGTCTGTAGCATTTTATTTCGTATGGATTGCATGCACTATTCAAAATAACTTATCTTAAAATATTTTTAACCAGCCTGGATATATCAAATTCCAGCATAATAACATTGTCCATGTCAAGAATCACTTCCTTAGATTTGCTGTAACTGCTAAGCACTTTGTTAATCTGTTCCTGGCCTAGCTTGTAATCGCTAAAATCAGAATAGAATGATAATAGGGCGATTTGATTGGAGTTTGAGAATGCAAAAGCAGCACTCGAAAATGCACTGATCTCTGAGCGTAATTTTGCGCTTATTGACTTGCCATAATCAATGATATTAAACGCTATCAGATTAATGTCAATTTTTGAAAAATTAGGGATGCCCAACAAATGCAGGTATTTATTATTGATAAGGTTTGCTTTAAACGAACTTATCTTAGGGCGGGAGATTTGGATTTTTTGAGTAAGCTCTACATCGGATGCGTCCGGCCACTCACATATTGCTCCCAAAATTCTTTTTTCTTTAGTGGAAAGACTTATCGGGCTTAAATTAAAACTGAAAATATCATCGTTAAAATTTAATGATAATGCCTTATTTGCTATGCTGCAAAACTGCATGAAGGCCAAGATAGAATTGTTATTAAGAGGAAAATAATTGCTTTCAACAGAATTGATTATTTTACTGCGGCCTAAACGGTCTATGAACTTATTAACAGCCTCATTGCATCTGGATATGTCCTTTTCCATTGTGGAAAAGATAAGATCTTTTTTTGTTGATAAGATGAAGAAGATTTGAGACGGCCTGTCTTTGTATAAATTATTGTTTACATCGCCACGCAGTGTGCAGTGTGTTATCACAAGCCATTTACAGTCCAGAAGGACAGGTGAAGGCAGGCTGCAGCAGGATACGTATTTTTTTTTCTTTAATCGGTTTTTAATTGCTGTTACTGTTGGCCTTTTAATATCATATTGTTCAGAGATTTTTCTGTCAACAATTATAGGATTTTTTACAATTGCATAAAGAATTGTTTTTTCGTTTTGGGTTAGCTTTATTCTTTTTTCAGACAAAAATTCAATTTTTTTCTTAAGCCTTTTTACCTCAGTAATATTTCTGACAATAGCCATGATAAGAACAGGTTTCTTACTTATTATGGTTAAATTTATCTCAACGTTGAGAATTTGGCTGTCCTTTCTGCACATCTTCCTTTCAATGAAAAAACAAGAAGCTGGCTTTTTTAATAATTCTATCTGATTTTTTATTAAGTCAGACTGAGTTTTTGGCTGATAAGTGTCAATAACGTTCATACGCAATAATTCATCTTTGGTATAGCCAAGCAGTTCAATTGCTTTTTCGTTTACATTAACAAAATTGCCTTTATCATCTGCTACAAAAATGGCATCGCCAGCATTTTCAAATAAATGCCTGTATCGCTTTTCTGATTCTTCTAAGTCTTTTCTTACTTTGGCAAGATATGCCAAAGAAGATCTTAGCTTTTTTTCGTAAATTTTTTGGGTCATAAGCTCAGCTTGGCTTTAATTTCTGTTAATAATTGTGCTTTGGTATAGGGTTTTTCTAAAAAACCAGCATTTGGATCAATATTTCTAACGTCCTCCTTAATGCCTGCTATCGGAGAAACAATGGTTAAAACGATTACCGGAATATCCTGCCATAGTTTATTTCGCTTCAGCTTTTTTAGGAGTTCAGTGCCGTAGTCACCAGGCATAACAATATCAAGCAGGATTAAGTCAGGCATATCTTTACTTAATCTACCCAGAGCCTGAGCTACATTATAGACTATAAACACAATACAGTCAGTGCCAATTTCTTCAAGATTATCCTCAATAAATATCTTTGCGGCCTTTGCCTGCGTTTTTTCATCTTCAACTATCAGTATTTTTTTCATGTATGCACCTCAAAGGTAAAGTAAATCTGAAACAGCTGCCTTTTCCCAATCCAGCGCTTTCTGCCCAAATCTTACCTTTATGTTTTTTTATAATCGCCTGTGAGATTGTCAGTCCAAGACCGGGACCCACGGAACTTGGATCTACCTGACTGAATTTGTTGAATATAACTTCAAGTTGATCTCCAGGCAGCCCAATGCCAGAATCTTTAATGCTAACCAGAAAAGAACCTTTCTCAATCAGACAGGCAATATTAATTTCGCCACATGTATTGAATTTTATTGCGTTTCCAATCAGGTTAATCAGTACTCTCCTAATTTTGTTTTTATCTGCTGTAACAAGAGGAAGATCGGCTGCGGTATATACTAGCCTAAGGCTTTTTTTATCGGCTAATTGGCTAAGTTCAGCTATAACATTAACAATCAGCAGATTAAAATCAAACTGCAAAAAATCCCATTTCATCTTACCTTGTGTTAAAATACTCATGTCCAGTATTTCATCGATTGTATCCTGCAATCTCAGAATATTGGTGTTTAACATATCGTAGATGTCTTCCAAATTCTCTTTTCTGATAGTCTTATTTAATTCAGATCTTAAGAGTTCTATGCTCATCTGTAAAGATGTTACAGGGGTTTTTAGCTCGTGGCTGACATCCATCATAAGCCTATCTTTCATCAGATCAAGGGTCTTTAATTCCTTATTAGCTTCCTCAACGTCTTCTAATATATTTAATAAGGCTGATCTGGATTTATCGAGGTAGTCTGAGTATTTTTGCAGCTGCTCTCCTTTAAGCTGTAAATCTTCTTCTATTTCTTTGTGTTTTGTGATATCCCGAAAAATACCGCATAAACAGCTGCGACCGTCCAAAATTAAGCGAAATGAATTTACGTCTGTGTAAAAAACTGTCCCGTCTTTTCTTCTGAGCGGAATGTTCGCTGCTATTGATATATCTCCACTTATCTGCTTATCGAACTGATCCAATACATATTGAAGCGCTTGTTTTGGATGTATGTCCATGACTCCAAGGCTTAAGAGTTCTTTTGAAGCATAACCAAGCATTGATTTGATCATAGGATTAGCGAGCAAAAATTTTTTGGTTTTAATGTCTGCGATGAGAAATCCGTCTGCTGCATTGTCAAAAACAGACTTAAATCTTTGTTCAGATTCCTTTAAAGCTAACTTAAGTTTCTCCATCTTCAAGCTCTTTTATCCGTTTCTTTAATTCAATCATTTTTAATTCTCTGCCTACAGCTAACCTGTTAAATTTCTCAAGTTCTTGTGTTCTTTTTTTGAGCGCTTCTTCGGTTTTAATTCTATCAGTGATATTATCAAAAGCTACACCTACACAGTTGTCTGGCAGCGGGAAAGCTTTGACAGCAAAGGCGCCTTCAATAACCCTATTATCACCATAATAAACGTCTTCCAGTGTTTTTGCTTTTCCAGAACGAACAACTTCTGCATATATCTCGGGTATGGTTTTTCCTTCCTTGCTGTCCCACCTTTTTCTTAAATGCGGAAAATTCTCATCAAGGGTCTTTCCAATGACATCTTTAACTGAAACACCGGTCATATCTGCTGCAGCTTGATTAGCTGATAACATCCTGAGAGTCTTACCTTCTTTATCGTCTGCGTTTTCTAGACGGTATATGTACAGCCCGACCTGAATATTATTAAAGATATCTGCTGAACGCTTCAGGTTTTCCTCTGCTATCTTGCGTTCGGTAATGTCCCTAATTATTGCTAAAATTGCTTTCTTACCGTTATAATCTATCACGGCTCCAGAAATCTCGCAAGGTACGCGCTTTCCGTCTTTTGCCACCAAGTCAGCCAGAAACGTTCTTGGAAGAGGTTTTCCTGCTAATCGATCACTGTACCTATTATAGACCGCTTCTTTGTCAGAATCTTTAATCACACTAAGAAAATTCGGGTCTTTGCCTACATCCTGCTGTGAATATCCAAAAATATCAGAAAAAGCAGGGTTTGCAAATTTACAAATATCATCCTGTAAAATCACAATAGGATCAGGACTAAAGTCCATAAATTTATTATACTGCGCATTTTTGGAGATATTGCTATCTTTAGAATTGCCATTATTTATGATTGAATCATTTTGCCCCATTTTTCTCAATTTTTTTTACAAAAAGCTAATAGATTATAAAAAATTATCGAAAAATTAATCAAATTGTAAAAAACATGGTGCAAATGATAAGTTTTTTTAACAGATTGATTGATAACATAAAGAAAATTAGTGGGTGGTTATCAGAATGACATTTTGATAGTTATCACTTTAACATTTATCAAAAAGATAAGTTTAAATATTATAAGAGTTATACAATATCAGGGAAGAGATGATTAATAAAATATTTGACCAAAAAACTGTAATTCTTAACGACGGAAAATATAACAGAAACGTAAAAGTCTATCTTAAAGAAGTAAATGTGAGAAATAATTTTACAAAAATAAGGGCTTTCTGTAAGATAGTTGACTGAATGATGATAAACAATATTTGAATGGAATAAATTCTAGGAATTTCAAATGATACCAATAAAAGCATTAGTAATTGATGATGAAGAGGTAGTAGCTAAATTTATTTTGGCATCTTTAAAAAGAATGGGAGTGGACGCTAGTTCTAAAATAGATGGAAGATCAGGTGTTGAAGAATATAGAACCGGGCATCAAAATGGCGGATATGATCTGGTTTTATCAGATGTAATTATGCCTGGATTTACAGGGGTTGAAGTAATGAAAGCAATATTAGGGATTGACCCGGATGCAAATATTTATGGGATGACTGGAGAGTCATATGGAAGAGATGGGGCTATTGATGCGATTTTAGGCCCAGGCCGCCTTCTTAAAAAACCTTTTTCAAAAGAAGATTTACCAAGAATAGTTCAGCCTATTGGTACTGCTAAACTAAGGGAAATGGTGCCAGAAGCAGGAGGATTGGAATACTTTATGTCAGAAGAACAGCTTAAGAACGTTAGACCTGTTGCAGAAAATCTGCAGTGTGTTGACGTATATGTTGGAGATACAAGAATAGGATATGTGCGAATGGGAGTATCCTCAAATATGTTTAGAGTTGAGAAAGTAGACAATTATAATTCTTAATTGTAATCGCGCCAGGTATGCTTGCATTTAACGCATTTTATAAACTTGGTTGCCGGCTCGTCTGATGCCCTGGTCTGGATCTCCCAAAAATATGCTTCTAAGTTGCCGCATTTTGGACATTCAACTTTCATTTTTGGAAGGATCTTTAAACTTTCATCCATATCAACAATTTCCACTTTATTGCTGGTATTAGATATTTGCTCGCGAATCACTGAAGATTCCTTGTTTTCCAATTTATATCCGCACGAACAGCTAAAAATAGTCTTGGTCCCAACTTTTTTGGGTACTAGTATTGATCCGCATTTTTTACAAAACATTTTAAGATACACTCAAAGTTAATATATTATTAAACAATTGTCTGCTTTTTTTAATAAGCAAACCTACTGTTTGATTAGTTGGTGTGATTATCATATGAACAAGTTAATCAACTCAACAAACCAAATCTTAATGTAACCCAATAGAGGTATACGGAAAACCGCTTTTCCGATCAGCCTCTCTTCAAATATACGGGTTTCATCCAGATAGCTGGATTTTATTGAGTCAGGATTATTGTCTCCTTTTGTCTGGAAGTAATAAACTCCTTTTTCGTCCCATTTTTTTACAACACGATGAATAATAGGATCAGGACGAGAACTTCTAAAAACAATTACGTCCCCTAACTTGATTACTGATGGATCCTGGCCTTTTAGGATCATAATATCGCCTTTATTAAAGCCGTTTTTGTACGGATATGACAGGAAATCCTGTTCTGTAATGCCCTTTGAGCTGTACCAGCCCTCGTTTAAATTCCACCAATTGTCAAATTGACTACTGTGCTCCATTGAGCCGGATACAACAGCTACAATAGGATGAGTCGTACTCAAAAAAAAGCCCAGCCCTGGATAAACAACAAACTTGATTAATACAAATGCCAGGATAATGTTTACTATCCAGCTATAGATACTATCGTCTTCCCAGATAAAATACCAGGTTTTTTTAAGGTTTTTTTTAAAATTACCACTTTTTGACATTTATCACAATTTTATTAGCGGGTTAAATAAAAAGCTTTCTATTTGATGAAGATGTACGGGTGCATGTACTAATAACAGGTAGATTTTGATATGCTAGTGTTTAATACTAATAGCAAAGTAACATATCTTCATTATCATCCGCCTTTACCTTCTCTAACTACACGCACCCAAGATATACCACATGTGTCAATATTAAATGATAACAAAATCTAACAGAGTCTGATAAGAAGGTATTATAATTAATTTACGTGGTACGTAACTCAAAGATTCCTTTATTTCTTCTTTGAAACGGTGACATATATTTCCAAATATGTATAATTCACTTGTGTTTTCTTGTTCTGATAACGTGTATTGATATTCCGATTAATAATGTACCTAAAATTATCTCTAAAATAACAACACCTGTTGTCCATAACCGATTTCTATCCGAACCATGCAACTCACTCTGCGGTATATATGATATCTGTGGTTGGACAGGAGAAATAATATCTTCTGTCGATACCTCTGGCACTTTCTCAACGACCTGATCAATCGTATCTGGTTCAACATACCTGCAACTTTTTATTTCGCTTGGCTTATCCCCGTCTGTTCCACAATTATTCTTATCAACGCATAGCCTTGTTTGTGTATTGTCAAATTTACATTTCCCCCATGTTGTACAAATCCATCTTTGAACACATTCGCCTGCTTCAGTTGTGTCGGTGCTCTTGGAACAACCAGGATCATCTGGGTAATCAATTAAACCGTCACCATCATTATCTTTTTTATCATTGCATTGATAAGATAATGAACCGCCTCCGCCGCCTCCACTTGGTGTTCCGCCTCCTGGAGCAACTGGTGGTGAGGGTGTCGTATCTGTTGAGTACACGGAAAAACCAAGACCTGTTTTAACTGGAATTCTCCAGGTTGAATAGTCTGTACCATTAGCTATTTGTGTTACATTTCCGGTTACATCTGAACACCTGCTAATATTGTCTTCATCACAGTGTTGCAGGATACTACCTAGGTTTGGAATTGTAATCAGAAGATAGTCAGGCCTTAAGGACTGAATAATCCCAACAAATTTATCTGAATCCATACCAATGAATGGATCAGATAATGTACAATTCGCAAAAAATACCGAAGAAAGATTTGATAATGCTGAGCTAATGGCACTGCTAATATCTACGCCCACCAAACTAATAGACCAAGACTGAGAGGCATTTGGACTAGCAAACCTTATTGTCGAGTTTAGACCCCTAGTTTCATTAATTTTTATACCATACAACATGGTACTATTTTCAACATCCCAGGTACCAGTATTGCCCCAATCAAAACTGTAGTACAAAGTGCCCAGGCATTGAGTATTATAAAGTCCTTGAACAGGAGCAAAATTAAAAGCCACTGTAATATTACGAACTCTTGCACCTGTTGTAACATTCATGCATCCACTCTTTGCGATATTTCCCGCAGGATCTATCACCTTAACCTTATAAAAATACGTAGTATTTCTTGACAGTCCAGGTACCTCAATATGATGCCATGGAAAGAACACTGAATCTGCGCCAGGAGGCACAAAGTAATACGTGTTATTTAATGCGGAAGTGCATGAATTATTATTATAGAAAAATAAAGTGCCATTTGTGGGTTCATTTGTATCAAAGTCTATAAAGAACATATTCTTCAAACCTTTTGATTTATGCCACAAAATTGAGGGGGCTGTCTTATCTGCAGAAGAATTATAATACCCTGAACAAAAGAATGGGTCAAACATGCATGAACCATCTGCACAATCGACTAGTCCATTTCCGTCATTATCCTTATTATCTCCGCACTGCGGTCCTACCTCCATCGGTACATACCCAAATTTCTTAAACTTTTGGCAGTCAGGATCATTTTCAGAGTCAAAACCATCACCATCCATATCCTGGCCAGGTGTTTCGCAGTCTTCAAAAAATTTTCCAATTGAACCAGGAGTATAATCTATTGGTCCGATTGAATCAGTAGGATTTGTTCTATTATCAGTGCTATTGACAGCAACTCCAATCATTCTAAAATTAGCCGTTGCATTGTATAGAAGAAGATTCTTCTTTAAATCCTGTTTTTCGATCCCAAACATAGGTCCATTGATACCTTCTTCTGGATTTGTGCACATTAAATCTGTTTTGTATTGAAATGTGAGTGGTGCAGGTGCCCAATTCCCATTAATACATTTATATGCAACAGAAACTATGCTTGTATCTTGTCCTTGTAATTTGAAATAGAATTCAAAGCCAGTTTCGGAACCAGAGGCAGTGTACGCAATGCAGTTATCATCATTTTTTCCACTGGTGTCTAAATATAGATAATACGTAGCATCATTACCCCCGCTACAGATTACACTTGTACTGATATTTACCAAAGGAATTCCAAACACCATTGATTTCTTAGAGTCCATTACTCCAAATCCCACTATATCTACCCATACCTGAAGCGAATCCTCCATAGTGTCTGTTCCTAGCATGACTGGCTCAGTATCCATCCCTTCGAATTGTTCCATCATGAATTTATCAACACATTCATCGGGCCCGGGTATCCACATACAGGTCATATTATTCTCATAGCATCCTGTTACATTTCCATTGTATAGGAAACAATTATCACCCATAATAAAGTTAGGATCACAAGTTTCAGCTGCCATTGCACAGGCACCGGGTATGGAATTTTGGCTTAGCGCATTGCATAAAGAATCATTATTTGCACTCATATTCATGCATATTGGATTGCAGAATCCGCCCCCGCTAAAAGTATCAGTATGCCATACACAAAAATTACCGTCTTCACATTCTGTTTCACTCTGGCGTCTTGTGTCATTTTCAAAACAATCAAAAATCTTAAAATCGCAGATATTATCTTCAGGATACCATTTACAGTAACTCAAATTATTACATCCCGATTGATTCTCGTCAAACAGAATACAGCTTTTTGCCATGGATTTATTGATTTCACATCTTGGTTGGTTATTAACTTGACAAAGGAGGTCATTGGAACAGGAAGTCGAATTTATCTTATTTGGATTATTTGGATCCATGTAAGCAAAAAAGCAATGTTCTCCTCTCCGTTCGCAGAACGCTTCAAAGCCCATATCAATAAAGATACAAGATTCATTATAAGCTTCACATTGAGTTTTATTGGTATCAAATTCCCAACAATCAACAAATTCATTGCCACCAACTAAGTTATCACCTCCACAAAAGGGATTATACATACAATCATTATCTTTGCAGTCTGTTGTTCCATCGGAATCGTCATCTAATCCATTAAAACATATTTCTTTTGTGAGATCATATTGAAACTTACATATATTTTGGGCAGTATTCCATGTACATCCAGCTTGAGTGTCTTTATCTGGTTTGGCATTAGAACTCGAACAGCTATTATTATCATAACACATAAAGCAATCATCTTCACATCCTCTGACACTTGCAGAATCACACCATTGATTAATCGAATCATATGGATCAGTAAACCACCTACAACCAGCTACACTTGCATTACATGCAGTCTCCGGATTATTCATGAAATTACAATCAAAACAGTTCGTGCTACATTGCCCTGTACCACAAAACATTTCTCGCTTCATATCGCACCAGCCAAGGCCATTAAAGGCGTTTGCATCTGCAAAGAATTGACAAAATCCAAGAGCAGAATTTTCACAGTGTGTTCTAGCTTGAACAGTGGAGTTTCCTTGACTTTGGGATACGTCCCCCTCACATGCATAGCAAGCATCATCGCAGCTTTCCTTTGAAAAACCCATCTCGCACCAGTTTTCTGTTTTGGTCTTAGTCTGGCCGTAACTATCAGCATAAGTATATGTTTCAGATCGCCATAACCCGCCTATTGCTTGGCAATTGGTTTCTGTCTGCATATCTTCAAAGTGACATTTTGGCCCATCACACATCATACTGCTATCCATACTGCATTTATTACTGCCTGAAGCATTAAAAACACATGGCATCATATAATCATTAATTAATTGACCACATAATAATTGATTATCTAAAGCCTCACTGCACATCCATACGGGTGGCGGCGACATTTGTTTGGAGTAATTCTTCACACAGCTTGCGCCAACCCACGAGCATAAAGGATCTAATACTTTAATTTTATTGCATAAACTGGGTGAAGAAATATTACCACATTCTATTCCATTCATGTAGTCAAAATTTGTATTATTTTTTTCACAATTAGTTCCGTCAACATAACACGTATTGATCATTGCGCAGGCTGTCAAATTTGCACCAAACATATAACAATCTGCAAAATGACCTTCATTTTTTATTTCTCCTCCCTGATTTTGTTTACATAATGAAACCCCAAAATCCCACCAGCAATTACTTTCAATATTGGATATACATTGGTCCTGGTTAAATTGGGCACAGGCAGACACATCGTCACCACCCATGCTAGTGTTACCGGACTGGTTATTGTATACATAAGAAACCAGTATACTTTGCGGATTTATGTTTGAACCACCGCTAGGTTGCTTATTAGTATCAAGCACCATAAAACCATAAGTATTTGTTCCTGAAAAATAAAATGCAATTCCATCCTGCGCCTGGTAATACCTTCCTTCTGAATTATAGGAAGGGCCGTACCCTCCAGTTGTTCCGTACAATGGAACCTGAGTAATAGTAGATACACTCATATAAGGTCCTACTGGAAGTAAATAATTACCTGAAGATGCATTGAACCTATATTCGTCTGGCAAACTCCCATCACCATAAAAGTACAAATCGCAGTTTGCCGTAGAATTTACCGTTGTATTACTAAAATCCAGACATAAGCCGCTTGTATTATATTGCGATATTGTCGCATTGCCAGTTAGAAGCGCTGCGCTTGCATAAGCAGCATATAGAACTAAAACAAATAATAACAACAATTTTTTCATTAAAACCACCCTTTTTTTATGAATATTCAATTTATAATAAATAGATATATAAATATTTGCTTTCTTTGTAATCGTTGGGTGCGTGTAGTCAAATAAGGTAAATTTCCTCTTTCTACTGTTTTCTATAAAACCGATATCCCCTAGGATATAAATCTTTATATCTAAGTTATCTAGTTATATAACTAGATATAAAATATAAAGAGGTGAAACAAAA
>JBDRFR010000098.1:0-22782 GCA_043818675.1 Nanobdellota archaeon | reverse complement strand
CTTGGACAACCAATACGCCTTAACAAACGCTTAACTTTATTAACCAGTCTTTCTTCTTTTTTCATGTGGTGGGTTTGCTTCACCACCCCCAATTGCTTATGCAATTGGGGTTACTACTTAATATTATTTTCTACTAAGCCCATTAATTCAAAACATTTATATATTAGCATATACTTATGTATAGTAATTGTGGAGGGTATTACATTGAAAAAAAGTGTTTTGTTTTTATTGTTTATTATAATTTTTTCACTATCAGTTTCTGCGTTAAATTTTGAAGTTACAACAGAAAAAATTAAAGATACCATAACGCTTGATGGAGTTGCAGAGTTTAATGTTACAATCACAAATTATGTGAATGCTAGTCAGGCTTATATACTCAAAACCCTGGATTATCCAATTTGGGACGTTTACACAAAACCAGTATCAAACCCAATCACAGTAGAAGTTCCGGCATTGGGCAGTAAATCTATACTACTTGTTGCAGATCCGATGCATGTAGTATCAATAGGACCGTTTGATGTAAATGTGAGGGTTCTTAAGCAAGGCACTAAAGAGCAAAAAATTGTCCAGCTTAGAGTTAGTATTGTATCAAACGAGAAACTTGTTCAAGGATATGTTCCTACTGTTATGGTTAACGTTGGCTTTCCTGAAGAGATTGATCCAAGAGAACTGGTGTTGCTTAAAATTCGCATTGATAACCAAAATTTGCTTGATTATGATAGTCTTGTTGTAAAGCTTAATAGTAATACTATAAATGAAGAGATAGTTGAATTGTTAGGGCCAAAAGAAAAAAAAGATTTGGAGCTTGAAATTCAACTTGACCCAAAAATTTTACCGCAAGAGGATATACTCACAGTTACAGTCTCTAGCGATGGTAATCAAATAGGTAAACAATTATCTTCAAAATTTAGGATTATATCCTATTCAGAAATTGTATCGGAAAATCTTCCAACCAAAAGTTTTCTAAAATATCATAATCAAATAAAATTCAAAAATATTGCTAATTCTGCTTATACTGGCGAGGTTAAGGTTGAAACCACATCTTTTAGGAATTTGTTTACATTGACAGTTCCAAAAGGGGTGGTTGTAACAGAAGGCGACAAGAAATATATTACATGGGATGTGCAACTTAAACCCGATGCGTATTTTGAAGTTGAAGTCAAAGAGAATTATTTGGTTTTACTGGCTTTTGTGGTACTGTTAATTATTGGGATACTTGCTTATTACCTAAATAGGAGCCCGTTGATACTTTTAAAAAATGCGGCAAATATTCAAATAAATGATGGTGGAATATCCGAGTTTAAAGTTGTGCTGATAATTAGAAATAGGGGTAAAGTCCCGCTTAAAGATATCGAGCTATCTGATAAAATACCAAACATCGCTGATGTTGAAAGAGAATTAACAATAGGTACGTTGCAGCCAACAAAAATACTTAGGCATGAGAAAAAAGGTTCAATGATTAAATGGGTACTGGATGATCTTGCAACCTCTGAGGAAAGAATTATAACTTATCGGATCAAATCAATTCTGCCTATACTTGGTGATTTTAGCCTGCCGTTATCTACGGCATCTTTTAATTATAAGGGTAGGAAGAAAACCGTGAAATCAAATAGCCTAAGCATCGGTTCATAGCAATATTTATAAATCGTCATGTTTTTCTTTAATTTCTTCCCCCGCTTAGCTTAGTGGCTAGAGCGATCGGCTGTAGATAAACTCACTTATTGACTGTGTGGTTTGCACTGGATGAAAATAAGCCAGCTGATACCGATAGATCCCTGGTTCAATTCCGGGAGCGGGGATTTACAGGAAGGATTTATCCTTCCTACTTTTGTTTCTGATAAACTTGAAAATTTGCACTTATATAATCCTGGTTGCTTGGTGTTAAGGGTATTTCAAGAAATCCACCAATTGGCAGGTGACCAAGACTATGATATTGCGGATTATTTCTTTTAATGTCAAAGACAGAAATTCTGAATTCGTTTGCAATGGAAAAGGAAGTGTCACCTTTTTCAATTTTATACAATACGCAGCTGGGACGGTTTTCGAATTCCATTTTTATGTTATATCTGTTACCATTTTTTAGGATTTTTTCAATTGCTAATACTTTTTCTACGTATTCTTTTCCTTCTTTACCAAGCTTGTCTAAAGGAATCTGCCAAAAATCTGTTTTTTGACTTAGAAATTTCTTACTTTGGGAAAGAAATTCTTTATCATCTTTATAATCAAAACCAGCAGCTTTCATAAGCGTGCCATACCCTCTATTGTAACAAGCAAGCGCCATTTCAGAAGACCCAAGAAGTTTCTCATACTTTTTTATAAAATCAATTGCAGCTCGAGCAGACTTTTTATAATCTCTTCGTTGGTCAATAAACTTGTCAATCCATAAACCATAGGATGTAGCTGTGTCTTCCTTAAATTGTAGCGGTCCAACAGCATCTGACCTTGATACGGCGTTAGTCCAACCGCCAGATTCAACAAAAATCTGTGCAACAAGTCGTTCAAAACTGTAATCTTTTTCTTTACAAACTTGTCTTATACTATCAGCCCAATAATAAATTCTTTCTAATCCGTTTTCTAAGCCAATTTTTTGGTTTGTACTTGTATAATGGATTACAAACTTGTGGATTCTTCTACTGTTTTCTAAATTGAGAACCTTACTGGCGGGCTCTTTTTGAACAGGTTGGAATTCTTTATCAGCCTGGTTTGAAATTTTAGGAATAGATATTGAATTATCAATAATTAATCTAGATCCCATCTGGACAACTTCTGATCCTTCAAAAGATCCTAACCTATTATCCAGGCTTTCTTGAATTGATGGAGCAGGTATTGGTTGATTTGCTTGTTCCGGAGCAACATATAATATGGCAGGATTTTCATGATGTCTGCCTACATCACCAGAAAGAATTACTAAAGAACAAATGCTTACACCAAGAGCACTTACCTTGGCTCCTTTTTTAAGGGCATCTTTCATGTCATTAGCGCCACTATTTAATCTTTTTAAGACTAGTCCCGGGATAGACGGATATGTAATAGCACTACCCTGATACATCCTGTTACCGTAATAATCGTTGTCCATTTTACAATATTAACATAATATAGTATTCTACTATATAAATCTTTCTTTTTTGTAGTTACTTAATGGTGGTAAATCAAACAAAAACCAAAGATATAAATAGTTGTTAATCCAAAAAAGGGCTATGTAACAATTGAATTCTTGTACGTGCAGGTTATGCAGGTAAAAATATACAAATAGATACTATAAAACAGTAAAGTTTATATATGATGACTAAACACCAAAAAGAATGCATAATAATCTTTCTTTAGGTAATGGACTATAATTCATAGTTAATTAAGCGAAGATGGATTTATGCGTTTTTGAGCCAGAAATGCCCTGGTAGTGTAGTCTGGCCTATCATATCGGATTGTCACTCCGATAACCCGGGTTCAAAAAAGCAGCATAGATTGGTTGCAATTTATGATGATTGAAATTCCCGGCCAGGGCGTTTTTTTCGATCTGTCGAAATAACGTCAGGGGCCGGTAGCTCAGCCTGGTAGAGCGCCTCACTTTTAATGAGGCGGTCGCGAGTTCGAATCTCGTCCGGCCCATTTTGTATATATGAGGAAAAACATGAAAGCAATTGATATAACAAAACATAAACTTGTTCCAAAACATGTTCTAGCAGGCGATAAGGAAAAAAAAGATCTGTTGGATAAATATAAAGTTGACCTTGCCGATCTTCCCAAAATTCTTAAGACTGATCCAGCAATTAAAGCATTAGTCGCTAAGCCTGGTGATGTTATAAAAATAATCAGGACCAGTCCGACGGCTGGTGAAGCAGTATCTTATAGGGTGGTAGTTAATGTATAAGTATGGCAAAACGCTTATTCAGAAATATTTTGAAGATCAGAAGTTTGTAGGGTCAAACATAAAATCGTTCAATAATTTTATTGATAATGAACTTCAAAAAATTATTACAGAGAACCGTATAATTGAACCGACAATTATTCCAAGCAATATCGATGAATTTAAGATACGGTTTGATAAAATCTGGTGCACAGCACCGGAGATAACAGAAGCGGACGGAAGTAAAAGAGCGATATATCCTATAGAAGCAAGGCTTAGAAAGATTACTTATGCAACTCCCACTTTTATAGAAGTTAGTGCGCATATCAATGGTGTTCAACGGGAAAGTTTTTCTACACAAATTGTCAGCCTTCCAATAATGCTGGGAAGTAATATTTGTCATTTAAATAAGCTTAGTTCTGATGATTTGATTAAATATGGAGAGGATCCGGACGATCCTGGCGGTTATTTCATTATTAACGGTACAGAAAAAGCGCTAATCAGTATTGAAGATTTGGCAGCTAACCGGCTTCTTGTTGAAAAACCATCAACGGGTCCAAGTAAGTATGTTGGCAAACTTTTCTCAGAAAGGGGTTCGTTTAAAATTCCGCATACATTGGAAAGATTAAAGGATGGAATATTTTACCTGACTTTTACAAGGGTTAGAAGAATCTCTGTTATTGCTATCATTAAAGCGCTTGGATTATTAAAAGATGAAGAGATTGTCAGATTTGTAAACGCAGAAAAAGAGTATGATGAAATATTAATCAATCTATTCGAGTTTGTTGAGATTAAAACTGAGGAAGACGCGCTTGATTATGTAGCTAAACAGATAGGAATAACCCAATCCAAAGAAATAAGAATTGAAAGGATGAGGGAAATTCTGGATAAATATCTCTTACCGCATATAGGAATTAATAAGGAAGAACGGATTCTAAAAGCATATAACTTATGCAAAATGATGAAAAAGTACATAGAGGTTGCAAATAATACTTTGCCTTTGGATGATAAAGACCATTATATAAATAAAAGACTAAAACTTAGCGGAGACCTTCTGGCGGATTTGTTTCGAGTTAATTTAAAAGTTCTGATAGGAGACTTGTTGTACAACTTTCAAAGAATTGTAAAGAGAGGCAAGTTTCCAAGCATTAAAGTCATTATCAGGGATAAACTGCTTACACAAAGAATATATTCTTCAATGGCAACCGGGACATGGGTAGGCGGAAGAAAAGGTATCTCACAAAGAATCCAAAGATTAAATTTTCTTGAAACATTGTCACATCTTCAAAGAGTTGTAAGCCCGTTATCTGCATCACAAGAAAATTTTGAAGCAAGAGAACTGCATGCAACACATCTTGGGCGGCTCTGTCCGATTGAAACACCTGAGGGGACAAATATCGGGCTTAGAAAAAATCTTAGCTTCTTATGTTCAATATCTGATAATGTAAAAGAAGATGAAATAATGAAACAACTTAAAGAACTTGGATTGAATACAATAGAATAAAAAAATGGCAGAAGTATACCTTAACAGCAAATATGTGGGAACGGTTGAAAACGCACAGGAGTTTGTGCAGCAGATTAAAGAAGAAAGACGAAAAAGTAATATATCTAATCAATTGAACCTGTACTATAACGAAAAAATAAATGAGATCTCGATTGAAACTTTTAGAGGCAGGGCAAGAAAACCGTTAATATTAGTCAAAAATGGGCAGCCTTTGCTTACAGAAGAATTGTTGAAAAAACTGGAAAAGAACGAAATCACGTGGTTGGATCTGGTTTCTAAAGGGATAATTGAATATCTGGATGCAGGTGAAGAAGAAAACGCTTATGTTGCTTTTTTTGAAAATGAATTAACACAGGAACATACACATTTAGAGATAATGCCCCTTGCCATGCTAGGGCTTGCGGCGAGTTTAGTGCCATATGCTAATTTTAACCAGTCGACAAGGCTTAATGCGGGATCCAAAAATCAAAAACAGGCGCTTGGATTTTATGCAGCAAATTTTGCAGTAAGGATGGATATGGATGTAAATCTATTATATACGCCTCAAGTACCAATCGTCAAGACGATAATGCATGATATTGCTGAATATGAAAAGCACCCTGCCGGACAAAATGTTGTTCTTGCAATAATGAGTTATAAAGGGTATAATATGGAAGATGCTATCATAATAAATCAAGGGTCTGTTGACAGAGGTTTTGCAAGAAGCAGTTATTATAGGCCAAGCATATCAGAAGAATTAAGATATGCAGGTGGTCTTGTGGATGAAGTTAGTGTGCCAAATAAAGATGTAAAAGGGTACAAGTCTGAAAGAGATTATCGATTATTAGAAGGAGATGGTATTATTTATCCAGAAGCAAAGATTGGTGAAGGGGATGTTATAATTGGTAAAACATCACCGCCAAGATTTTTAAGCAGCCTTGATGAGTACAGTCTTGCATCATCTACCAGAAGAGAGTCTTCAGTTTCACTTCGTCATGGACAGCAAGGTGTTGTAGATTTTGTGTTAATCACAGAAAACGAGGAAGGCAATAAACTGGTGCAGGTAAGGGTGAGAGATGAACGGATACCTGAAATAGGTGATAAGTTTACAAGCAGGCATGGACAAAAAGGAATAGTAGGTTTGATCATTCCTGAGTCAGATGTGCCGTTTAGCGCTTCAGGTATTAAACCAGATATAATATTTTCACCACATGGTATTCCTTCAAGAATGACAATCAGTCATTTAGTTGAATTATTAGCTGGTAAAGTGGGAGCTTTGTCAAGCAGGTATATTAATGGGACAACCTTTGATGCTGAACCTGAAGAAAAATTAAGATTGGAACTTTTAAGTTTGGGTTTCAGAGAGAATGGGGTTGAAACGCTGTATAATGGTCAGACAGGGGAACAATATCAAGCTAAAATCTATATAGGCAATATGTATTATTTAAAATTGAAACATATGGTGGCTAATAAAATCCATGCACGAGCCAGGGGGCCTATACAGCTTCTTACAAGGCAGCCAACTGAAGGAAGGGCAAAAGAAGGAGGATTGCGGCTTGGAGAGATGGAGAAAGATACATTTGTTGCTCATGGGGCATCATTATTGTTAAAGGAAAGGTTTGATTCTGACAAAACTATAGTGCCTGTGTGTGAAGGGTGCGGCATTATCGCTGTTAGGGATGAGTTTAAAAATAGAAATTACTGTCCGATTTGCGGTGATGGGGTGAAAATCAGCATGATAGAAATTAGTTATGCGTTTAAATTGATACTGGATGAATTTAAAAGTTTGGGAATATTACCCAAACTGCAATTAAAAAGTAAGTACTGATAAAAAATGACAGAAGAAGAAAAAGTACAAAAAACAGAAAAAGTGGAAACAGACGAAGTTAAAGAAATGGATTCTGAGAAACCAAAACCTGAGGAAGAAGGAAGAATAGAATCTGAAGAAATACATGTGAGTAAACAGGTAGGTTCGATTGTGTTTTCAATCTTTTCACCTAAAATGATCAAGAAGATGGCTTCTGCTAAAATTGTTACACCTGAATTGTATGATAAGGAAGGATATCCTGTGGATGGTGGATTAATGGATATCAGGCTTGGAGTTATTGATCCAGGTTTAAAATGCAAAACATGTGGTTCAAAATTGAAAGAGTGCATAGGCCATTTTGGTTATATTGAAATTGCCAGGCCTGTAATTCATGTGAAATTTGTTAGTATCATTCTTAATTTACTTAAATGTACATGCAGGGAATGCAGCAGAGTTTTAATACCTAAAAATAAAATTGACAAAGTTGTTGAAGAACTTGATGGCATTCAGAAAGAAAAAGGCATCGAAGAAAGAAGGCATCATGTAAAAGATATCATATCCGGGCTCAAAACTGTTAATAAGTGTCCATGGTGTAAAGCTAAACAGTATAAGATTACACTGGAAAAACCTGTGGTATTTTTGGAAAATGAAAAAAGGCTGAATCCAATCGAGATACGGGCAAGGTTTGAAAAGATTACGGATGAAGATTGCGAAGTGTTCGGATTAAAACCGCAGGCAGTCCGGCCTGAATGGATGGTGCTTACAATACTTCCCATTCCGCCTGTTACTATGAGGCCTTCCATCACTTTGGAATCAGGGGAGAGGAGCGAAGATGATCTTACCCATAAATTGGGTGATATTGTTAGAATAAACCAACGATTGTTTGAAAATATTAATGCCGGAGCACCAGAAATTATAATTGAAGATTTATGGGATCTGTTACAGTATCATGTAACCACCTTTATTGATAATAATATTGCGCAACTACCGCCAGCAAGGCATAGGTCTGGCCAGCCGCTAAAAACGTTAACAGAAAGAATCAAAAGTAAAGAAGGTAGGATTAGGCATAATCTTGCCGGGAAAAGAACTAATTTTAGCGCAAGGACAGTAATCAGCCCTGATCCGATGCTTGATCTTAATGAGGTAGGTATACCTCAAGTTATTGCAATGAAACTTACGGTTCCTGAACGAGTCAATTACTGGAACATGGAGTACCTGAAAAAATTTGCAGATAATGGTCCGACTAAGTATCCAGGGTCAAATTATATTATAAGACCGGACGGTAAAAAGAAGAAAATTACAGAAGAAACCAAGGAAGCATGCCTTGAAGAAATCCAGCCGGGATATATTGTTGAAAGACATTTATTAGATGGTGATATTGCAATATTTAACAGACAACCAAGCTTGCACAGAATGAGTATGATGTGCCACAGAGCAAAAATTCTACCGGGAAAAACTCTAAGGTTGAATCCTGCTGTGTGTCATCCTTATAATGCAGATTTTGACGGGGATGAAATGAATCTGCATATTCCTCAGACAGAGGAGGCCAGGGCTGAAGCAGAAATCCTGATGGAAGTACAGACACAGCTTATTTCGCCAAGGTTTGGGTTAAGTGTTATTGGATGCGTGCAGGATGCAATCTCTGGTAATTTCATATTAACCAAAAAACTTATTATGCCAAGAAGGGAAGCAATTGATCTTCTGTCAGCTATAGGGATTGAGGATTTTTCCAAGCTGCCGAAAAAAGCAGAAGTCAGCGGGAAAGAAATTTTTTCAGTGATAATTCCTGATACTTTTAATTTTACCGGACGTGCAAGAAATTGTCATAAATGTCCAACATGTAAACATGAAAAATGCGAGTATGATGCATACGTTATGATAAGTAATGGTGTGCTTATATCAGGAATACTTGATAGTAATAATCTTGGTGAAGGTTCTGGGCTGCTTCTTAGAAATATTCATAAGAAATATGGTAAAGAAGCAACAATTGACCTTTTGGGTAAAATGTTTAGGCTTGGGATTGAAGTGCTGTTTAAAAATGGATTTTCAACGTCAATATCCGATACAGATTTGCCAGAAGAAGCTAAAAACAGAATTAATGAAACTCTTGATACTGCCCAGAAAGAAGTTGTTAATCTGATTGAAATGTTTAAAAGTAATAAACTGGAGAGTTTTCCAGGCAAAACCCTTAAAGAAACCTTGGAACTGAGAATATTGGAAGTTCTTAATAAAGCAAGGAATAAGTGCGGTTCAATTGTATCAGAATGTACGGATAGGGAAAGTCATTCAATGATTATGGCTGATTCAGGCGCAAGAGGAAATTTACTGAATCTTGCTCAGATGGCAGCTTGTGTTGGTCAACAGGCAATGCGTGGAAAAAGAGTTGAGAAAGGATTCGATGATAGGACATTGTCATGCTTTAAAAAAGGTGATTTAAGCCCAGCTGCGCATGGTTTTGTTGCTAATGGATTTAAACATGGTCTAAGCCCTTATGAGTTTTTTTTCGGGGGAATCACTGGCAGGGATTCGTTAATGGATACAGCGCTTAGAACGCCAAAGTCAGGTTATTTATATAGAAGGCTTGCGAATGCTATGCAAGATTTAAGAGTTGAATATGATGGGACTGTCAGAGATGCGTCGGGTAAGATTGTGCAGTTTGATTATGGGGAAGATGGAATCGATGTTTCAAAATCTGAAGATGGAATACTTAATGTTAAAAGGATTATTAAATCTGTTGGGTGATTATCATGAATATATATACAGAGTATGAAAAGAAGCTTCCAAAAAGGATGATTGCTGAACTTAAAGAATTTATTCCTTCTAATACATCTGAATCGAAACTTAAAAAAATTCTCGAAAGAACTCTTGAAGAATATGAGAATGCCAAAGTTGCCCCTGGTGAATGCGTTGGATTAATCTCTGCTGAGAGTATTGGAGAGCCAGGCACACAGATGACACTTAATACCTTTCATTTTGCAGGTGTTGCAGAGATGAATGTTACAATGGGACTTCCCAGAGTTATCGAAATTTTGGATGGCAGAAAAACACTTAGTACGCCAATGATGGAAATATACCTTGAAAAACCGTATTCGCAGGGCAAAGATATAAGAAAACTTGCAATGTCAATTAAAGCGACAAAAATGGAAGAAATTGTAAAAGAATTTATAATAAATATTGCTGATATCACTATAGAACTTAAACTAAACAAAGAAAAGATGAGTGAGTATAGTATAACTGAGAATATGATAATTAAAGCAGCACAAACGCAGGCGAAAGGATTTAATGTTAAGTCAGGTGAAAACTCTTTAGTCCTGAAAATGAAAAAAAAGGATGAGAATCTGAATACAATATATAAGATGAAAGAGAAGATTAAAGATATACATATCAGGGGAGTTAAGGGAATTTCACAGATCCTGCCTGTTAAGAGAGGAGATGAGTATATTATTATCACAGCTGGATCAAATCTTAAGGAGATACTTAAACTTCCAGAGGTTGACAAAAATCGTACTGTCACTAATGATATTTTTGAGATTGAACAAACTTATGGTATTGAAGCTGCTAGACAGGCTATTATTTTGGAAGTGTTCAAAGTTATCGAAAGCCAGGGACTTAATGTGGATGTAAGGCATATCATGCTTGTTGCAGACACAATGTGTATGTACGGGTCAGTTAAGGGGATAACAAGGTATGGAGTGGTGAGTGAAAAATCCTCTGTTCTTGCAAGGGCATCATTTGAAACGCCTATTAAGCATATTATTAATGCAGCATTAATAGGAGAAGTTGATGAGTTAAATTCTGTTGTTGAGAATGTTATGTTAAATCAGCCTATACCAATTGGTACAGGGCTTCCAGATCTGGTTACAAAAGTTCGAGGTAAAGATGGCGATAAATAATTTAACCGAATTGAAAAAATTACTTAAATCAAAAGAGATAATCATTGGCACAGAGAGAACATTGAAAAGTGTGAAACTTGCTAAATTATCACATATTTTTTTAAGTGCTAATTGTCCGGAAGATGTAATAGAGGATATTACTCATTATGCTAAACTTACATCTGTTAAAGTCATTAAACTTAATGTGCCGAATGACGAATTAGGCGTGGTTTGTAAAAAGCCGTATTCGATTTCTGTGTTAGGAATAGTTAAATGAATAAGATCAAATACGACTTGAAATTGATGAAATATATCTCTTTATTTGAGTCATTAACAAACGCGGAAGTTAAAGATTGTATTAATTTAGATGATTTGCTGGTATTTGTCGTCCTGGAAACAGAGATTGGCAAAGCTATTGGGAAAAACGGAGCTAATGTTAAAAAAATGATCAATATTTTCAATAAACAAATTAAAATTATTGAGTTTAGCGACGAAGTTACACAATTTGTTAAAAATTGTCTGTTTCCGCTGCAGGTTAATGAAGTATCACAACAGGATAATGTTGTAATCATTACAGGCGCGGACACTAAAACTAAAGGGCAGATTATTGGAAGAGATAAAGCCAACCTTATAAGCTTAAAAAGTATTGTTAAAAGATATTTTACAATCGACGATATTAAAGTTGTGTAATAAACAGAAAGTTTTTTAAATCAAATATAACTCCGAAATATAAAAATGGGTAAGAAACCAAGAGGGCTAAATGCTGCAAAAAAATTGCGCATAAAACGGCATAAAAGTAGATGGCATGATCAAAAATTTGTAAGGCGTGCAAAGAATCTGAAAGAAAAGTCAGACCCGTTAGGAGCATCGTCGCAAGGGAAAGGAATAGTTCTTGAGAAAGTTCAGTTTGAAGCTAAACAGCCAAACTCTGCTTTAAGAAAGTGTGTCAGAATCCAACTTGTTAAAAATGGAAAGCAAATCACGGCGTTTTGTCCTGGCGATGGCGCAACAAAACTTATTGATGAGCATGATGAAGTTTTGGTGGAGTGTATAGGGGGAGCCAAAGGCAAGTCCAAGGGGGATATTCCAGGTGTGAGATGGCAAGTTATAAAGGTTAATGATCAAAGTCTTAAGGCATTACTTAAAGGTAAGATAGAAAAAGCGAGAAAATAAAAATGGAAATTAAGGCGTTTAATAAATGGGCTGTTTCGGATTTGAAGGTTGAAGATCCAGGACTTGTCAGATATATTGTCCTTGAACCCAAGGTTGTTCCAAAGACAGGCGCAAGGTATGCCGGTAACAGGTTTCATAAATCCAGAATTTTCATTGTTGAAAGGCTCATTAATAAACTAATGATACCAGGACATAAAAGCGGGAAGCATTTTCGTTCAAGCGGCCACATAACAGGCAAAGCTAACAATGCGTATAAAATTGTTGAAAAAACTTTTGGCATTATTGAAGCAAAAACTCAGCAGAATCCAATAGAAGTTTTTGTAAAAGCATTGGTTAATTCTGCGCAAAGAGAAGAAATAATAACTATTGAATACGGCGGTGCCAGATATCCAAAAGCTGTTGAAAGTGCACCTCAAAGAAGGATTGACCAGGCATTGAAACATATGGTCCAGGGATCTTACAATAAATCTTTTAATTCAAAAAAAGCTATTGAACAATGGCTTGCAGAAGAAATAATCAATGCTTATAAATTAAGCCAGGAATCTCATGCAATTTCTAAAAAGCTGGAAATGGAAAGGCAAGCAGACGCGAGCAGATAATTTCTATTGTTTATACATAAATATTCTATGGATGCTAAAGTGGAATTTGTGACTTTTAATTCAAATATATTTAAAGAATAGAAACTGAAGTCTTTTAGATAAAAAATATAAAACTTTTTTCTCTTTTCAGAAATCCAAAAGGTTTTTGCGATGTCTCAATAACCACTCTAAAAACGATTGGTTCTTAAAACCGTGCTGCTCGTTAATTTATCGATGGTTGTCGGTAAATTATTATCATTTAATATGCCGGTCTTTTGCGCCATAAATGTATATGTATGTCCAGGCAAAACCTTGTTTTCTTTTGACTTTAACTTTAAAACCAGATTTTTGAAAAATGTCCTTAATTTGCTTATCGTCTTCCAGCCATTCAACTGCAGGGATTATATCAAAAAGTTTATCGTAGTCCACAAAACAGACCTTTGAGCCGATTTTTAATCTTTTGTTCATCTCCCGTAAAGCATTAAGCGGATTTTTTAGGTAGCCTATGCCTCCAGCAGATACTATCATATGGATCTTTGGCACGTCCGGATGAACACGGTTATGATGATGAATGTCGTGCAAAGTTGTAACATGTTTATGACCAAACTTATCCATGCGGCGTTGTGTTATAGAAATACCCCTTTTTGAGATGTCTGTTGCATATATTTTTCCTTTTGGCCCGACTTCTTCTGCCAGGTGGGTTGTTAAGGTTCCAACAGAACAGCCAAACTCCAGAAGTGTTTTACCTTTAACATTTCCAACAAGTTTTATAATTTCTTTTCGGACTTCCAGCGGAAGATTGAAGCGCTCTGTAATTAATGTGACCTCTGCGAAAAGGTCGTTTATCAGCCTGATCATTTTTGGGTCATAGTACATTTCGAGCAAAAAATATAATGGGAAACCTATCATGATAAACGATGCACCCAGAAATAAAAGCCGAAACGCGCCTTCTTCATGCGTTAACCAGGTTATTATTAATGTGATATTGACTGCAATTATTATTAATGGGCCAATCTTGCCGAATGGGACCTTGAAAGGCCTTTTTAACTCTGGTTTTTTATATCGAAGAACAACGAGCGCTATCATAACTGAAGAGTAAATTATGAGCGCTAAAGGGATTAATATCAATAATAGGGTTCTGTAGGCGCCGGAGACAGTTATAATCAATAAAGATATGACAATCGCCTGAAGTATTATTGCCATAAAAGGAGTTCCGTATTTTTTATGGATCTTTCCAAACTGGCTTAGGAATAGCCTGTCCCTGGCAAGAGCTAGAATTAATCGCGGAGCGGAAACTACCCAGCAGGCAACAGCACCGACTATTGCAAGGTAGACGCCAAGAGTATAAACATACTCACCAACTTTTCCAAAATATGCATGGCCCAATTGTGAAAGCGGAACAGTAAAACCTGCAAATTTTTGCCATGTTATTGCACCAATACCTGTTATAACAATAAGAAATGCAAGGATAGCTATTATAATCGTTCCTAAAATAAGTGCTTTGGGCATGGTTTTTTCTGCGTCCTTTGTTTCTTCTGCAAGGAATGTTGCAGATTCCCAGCCGAAAAATGTTTCTGCAATAAAGAAAATTGTAAGAAAAATCGTGGAAGCAGGAAAGACGAAAAATGGCGAAAAATTACCCAGGTTAAATTTTATAAGGCCTGGAATGATTAAAGAAACGACAATTACAAGCGTTAGTATGGAGAAAGTGACAAGCATAAAGGCGCTGACTTTCATACCGCGGAAAGCTATGTAATTGAATGCGAAAATGAATATTAGAGAAAGGCCGATTTTCTGCGCCGGAAGATTGTAAGGAAGTAGATATTCAATAGCTCCCATTATTAGCATTGCAATGGTAATATTACCAACAACTAAAGTAATCCAGCCTACAAGAAAGCTTGGGAACCTGCCAAATGCGTGCTTTGAATATTCGTAAACACCGCCTGCTTTTGGAAACATGGAGCATAATTCTGCAAAGCACATACCAATGTAGATTGCAATCACTGACATTAATAACCAGGAAATTAAGGATGCCGGGCCTGCTTTTGCTACACCGAGTGCCGGCAAAAAGTATATTCCTGTGCCCATAATGGAATTAATTGTGATCAGAAGTATAGCTGGAAAGCCCAGCACTTTTTTTAATTTTGTCATAAACTTGATGCCAGCTGCATATATTTATAAATTATTTGGTTTATTTTTGTGTAGTAAATAAATAATTTTAAAAATGAGCAACCATTATTACTTCTAATGGAAAAGATTTTTGTTGAAGCAAAATATGAAGGGAAGATTAATCTCAAAGGCATCAGGCTGGATATGCTCCCAAACAAGGTTGGGGTTGTAACAACTGTACAGTTTGTTTTGTTTTTGGACAAAATTAAAGACTATTTGATCTCTAAAAAAGTATTTATTGCAGAAGGAAAACAAAAATACAAGGGGCAGGTCCTTGGCTGCGAGATATCTGCTGCGTCAGATATCTGCCAAAAAGTCGATTCTTACCTGTACATAGGTACAGGACAATTTCATCCAATAATCATAGCGGTTAGAACAGGAAAGGATGTTTATTGCTATAATCCAATAAGCGGCATTTTTAGGAAAATTATGGACAGAGAGATTGAAATTTATAAGAAGAAGAAAAAAGGCGCATATCTTAAATTTTTAAGCTCTGATACTATCGGGATTTTAGTATCAATAAAACCCGGACAACGGTTTGGCGATATTGATAAACTTAAGAAAAAATTTGGTAAGAAAAAGTTTTATACGTTTGGAATAGATACTCTGGATTTTATTCAACTTAATAACTTTCCTTTTATACAATCGTGGGTTAATACTGCATGTCCTAGAATGGAGGAAGATATTTCTGTCGTTAATATAGGGGATCTGGAATGATCCCAGAACTATTATCGCCAGTACAAGATTTTGTGAGTTTGAATGCTGCTATAAACGCCGGAGCAGACTCTGTTTTTTTTGGGCTCAAAGAGTTTAATCTACGGCAGGGCGCAAAAAATTTCGAATTAAAAGAGCTGGAAAAAGTTATAAGAACATGCCATGATAATAATGTTAAAGTGTATATCACATTGAATTCTATCATCTATGATAAAGAACTGCTGAAGATAAAAAAAATATTAAAAAAATTAAAGAAAATTGATGCTGTCATTGCCTGGGATTTTTTTGTCATTAATGAATGCGATAAACTGAACTTGCCTATACATTTAAGCACACAAGCTTCTGTAAGCAATTTTGAAACAGTTTTATTTTTAAAAAGCAAAATAAAAAATCTAAAAAGAATAAACTTAGCAAGAGAATTGAGCATGGAACAAATAAAACATATAGTTAAAAAAATTAAGCAGGAAAAGCTAAATGTTGAAATTGAAACTTTTGTGCATGGTGCGATGTGCGTTTCAATTTCCGGGAGGTGTTTTCTGAGCCAGGAAGTTTTTAATAAGTCGGCAAACCGGGGCAGCTGCCTGCAGCCATGCAGAAGAAAATATATCATTAAGGATATCGAAGAAAAGCATGAATATTTAATAGGGGAAGAATACGTGATGAGCCCTAAAGATTTGTGCACAATCAATATTATTGACGATCTTGTTAAGTCTGGCATACACGCATTCAAGATAGAGGGTAGGAACAGAAGCCCTGAGTATGTCAAGACAGTGACTGAGTGTTACAGGGAGGCAATTGATTATTATAAAAACAAATCCAATAAGAAAGCAGATATCAAGAAAAAACTGATAAAAAGGCTTAAGACTGTTTACAATCGGGGATTTTCAACTGGGTTTTACCTTGGCAGGCCTGCAGACTGGACAGATGACTATGGCAGCAAGTCCACTAAAAAGAAGGTATACCTTGGCAGGGTGCTGAATTATTACATTAAAAAAAAGGCTGCAGAAATAAAGCTGGAAAATGGCAATCTTAAACTGGGCCAGGAATTGATGATTTCCGGAAATAAAACCGGGATAACGCAGGAAACCGTTAAGTCGATTGAAATTAACAGCAAAAAAGTTAATATTGCGGTGAAGGGGCAGAGAATCGGTGTTGAGCTTAAAAATAAAGTTAGGGAAAACGATAAGGTTTATTTGGTTTTGAACAAATAATCAATATAATGTTTTGGCCAGCCAACATTAATCAAAGCTTTTTTTATATTTTTATCCTTATACCCTTTTGATCTTAAAACCTTAATATATTCATCCAGTTTATTAAGTTTTTTTCGGATTTTTTTTAATATGTGATGGATGTAATTCTCTTTCCATCCTGATTTTTTTAAAGATTCAATAATCATTTCTTCGTTATGGCCTTTGGACATCAGCCTGTCAATCTGGTTTTCAAGTTTATGAAAACTTGACTTTTTGGAACTGCTAAAGACTATCAAAATCACTAGAATAAATGCTATGCATAATACTATAATATTGAAGAATAATCTATTGACCAACGGTTTTTTTTCTTCTTTAGTAACTGGGGCAATCAATTCAAGAAATTCTTCCTGGATTGCCTGGTCCATGGTTTCCATGGAATTGGTTTTGTTAATCACAGTTGCTTTTTCAGCTGTAATCTCCTGTTCAACTTTTGGTTCAATTTTGAGAATTTTACCCACAACTGCAAAAATTGAAAAACCGGGAGTAATAGATTCGAAGTAATAATTGATCATGTCCTGGGAGTCAAGTGCGGTCTCAAGTTCTGACCATTCTTTGGATACTGTATTGTATCGTCTTAGCTTAACCGTAGCTGGATCAAATCCCTTATTTTTTGGCACTTTATATCTGATAACTGCTTTTTGGATATTACTGTCAGAGATCTTGCTTACTGTTATTTGCAGGTAGGTGTAAACTTCTATATTCTCATTTTTTTCTTTAGAAGTAAGAGCGCTTATAGCTATTCCTGGACTTGACCCAGTGTTTATGACTGTAACAGAAGATGCGGTGGTTGTTTTGACAACAGTAATGTCAATAGCTGTAACACTAAGGTCTGAAGATGAAAAGGCAGCTTTTGCAGAAGAGCCTGATTGTATCCTGCCGGTGTTTATAGTCTGGGAAGTTGAAGTAGCTGTTGTTATGCTTCCTCCTCCTCCACCGCCTCCTCCACCGCCCCCACCACCGCTGCTTGTAGGCTCTGCTACATCTGTTACAGTTAATGAGATATTATTGCTGCTTTTCTTTGTTGTGCCGTCTGTTGCGTTGAATATAATATACCTTATGCCGAACCAATTTGCGCTGGGTGTTAATGTGGCAATAGCTGTGTTGTTGTTTATGGAAACTGCTATGTTTGAAATTGCTGAATAGGTATAACTTAGGTCTGAATCCTCATCGATGAAGTAGCTGCCAAGATTGATTGTTGTGGATGTGTCCTCGTTCCAGGTTTTGTTTGGGATTTGAGAAGCAAGCCTTGTTGGCGAATTCCTTATCGTGATTGTGACGTTGTTCCATTCAGTTTCGTTTAGTATCCCATCTATGAGTTTTACTGAACAGGTCCAGTTTTGGGTTCTTTTGGTTTTTGAACTGGCAATTGTGCTAATCAATGATAAATTGTTGCGTTCCATTGTTGTATTACCAGAAAGATCAAGTTTGACTGAATTGTTGTACCATTGATAGTATGCATATAGTGGTGTGTTTTCCTGGCCAGTACCGTTTGCATAACAATACAAAGTCTCATTGGTGTAGTTAGTTAGTGATGTGGTGTTAATAAAAACCAAAGTTGTGTTGGGTCGGGTGCGGTTGATAATCTCTATCCACATTAAATCGGTATTTCCCCATTGGTTTGTTGTGTCGTTTGCATAAACCCTGTAACTGTACATTCCTAATGAAAGATTGGTTTTGTTAGTATACCATATGAGCCCTGTGCTGTTCATGGTCTGGTTTGTATGGTTCCATTCAAGAATTGCTTTGGAGAGTGTCTCTGAAGATGTTATGTTAATGTAAACATATGTTTCCAGTTGGATGCTGCTGTTTGAAGGAGTGGGGGATACAAAACTTAAAACTGGAAATTGGTTAAGTTCCAGATTACTGATTAATGAAAAGCGCTGGACAGGTTCTGGTACTGAAGTGCCATTAATACTCACAGTCCAGGTCCCGTTTGCCGGGGAATTAATTAATACTTGTTCAACATTATTGATATTGTCAACGCCGGTTGTTGCTGATGCGGTTGGAATACCTGGGTTTAGTGCCCATGGATAAATTCTTGTGCCGTTAGGGGCAGTTACAACCAAATCTAAGTTGTTTACCAAGGTTTTTCCAGCAAGAGGCGTGCCTTCATAATCATCCCAGGCTAAGGTTAGTTTTAATAAATAGTTGTTAGAAATATTTACCGAATATGTTATAATATAAGCTTGGGTTGTTATGTTATCTTCAAATATTTTGTTTGCGGAAGTTTCATTTTTTACCAAATTGATAATAGCTGTTGCATTTATCATGCCCCAGCCTGTTGCGTAATCCGGACCAGTGTTGTTAAGGTCTGTTGCAGTTTCTATTAAAATGGCCTTTACAGTAGAAGGTAAAGGCGTTCCTTTATCGCTGAGATTATATTGCTGCAGCATTAAAGCGATAATTCCTGAAACAGCAGGTGTCGACATAGAAGTTCCTGACATTGCAACACAGTCATCGTTTGCATCAGAGTCTAAAGATGTAATTACAACACCCGGGGCTACAATGTCGGGTTTGATTCGCCCATCATCGGTTGGGCCAAAACTTGTAAATGAGGCAATTGCTCCGTTATTATCTGTTGCACCAACTACTATATTATTTTTTGCAGTCGCTGCTATGCCTGTAGTGTTGTAACCTTCAAAACCGGTCCAGTGATTGGCACATGCATAGCCACGTTCGTTACCTGCAGCCCAGACATTAATAAAGGGCTTACCGAGACTGCCTCTTGTGATTTGGTCGATTAACTGGGCAGTTGTCTCATAATCACCTTCCCATGAACAGGAATAACCATTACTGCCAATATTGCTTCCTATAGAGTTAGTGGCTAAGTCTGCGCTGTAACTATAAATTGACTCGTTATAATCTTCTGCCATATCCTGGGAACTGTTATATAAACAGTAAGGAGAACAGCTTTCGTATTCATATGAAACAATGTTAACTTTAGGTGCCATACCTTTTTGGCAAGATGTTCCATCTCCTCCAAGGGTGCCAGCAACATGCGTTGCATGGCTTGATACACTATTGCCTACTTCACTGTACAGCACTCTTCCAGTAATATCATTATGGGTGGAAAGCACCAAGCCACCATCATAAATCAATACTGTGATGCCTGACCCGTTTAAATTATACGGAGCTGCAAGGACAGTGTTAACTTCTGTTGCATATCTTATTCCATTATTTAATTCTGTCAACGGTGGCGGTGTCTGCTCGATCCATTCAATCTGGTCAAAATTAGCAAGGTTTTGCACCAAATCTTTTTCAATCAAAACTTCTATAGTGTTTATTGATTCAATTTCCCTATTTATAGTACCATTATTATCAGTAATAATTTCTTTTGCTTTTTGGAAATCAGTATCTTTAAAAAAATGCACCATCAGTATAATTTTTGATCCGTCAACAGCCCACTGTCCCAAATCGTCAGAAAGCAGCCTACTGGAAAGTTTGTCTTCTGGGGAAAGGTCTCCAGACCAATGTATATTGTTAGTCCTTGCGATGGTTTCAGGAGATTTTTTGGTTTTAGCTATCCATGCATTATCAGGCAGGTATGAAACCAGTTCTATTCCCATATCTTCCAATTCTTTTTTTTGTGATTCGTTTGGAATATTATCAAACTGTATTAAGATGTGTTTCTCAGCGCTTTTTTCTGCCATAGTTCTACTATTAGCTAACTTTTTTGGCGCGTTGTTTGTATCAATAGTCCTTGACTTAAGAATTATTTTTTGTTCAGCAAATACAATGTTAGCACTAATCATAAATAATACTAATAATGTAAAAATAAATTTCTTATTCATCGTCAGGCACAGTACATAAATTATTTTTGCAAACACATGATTCAGGCTTGGGATTAATGCATGTGCAAGGGAATCCTTCCTCTGCACAAGTAAAATCCTCTGAGTTTTCTGGTGCGCATCCATAAATATGGCCGCAACAGTTGCAGTCAGTTTCTTTTATTATACAGTCAGAATCTGTTGTGCATTCTTGAGTCTGGCAACCTGCAAATAAAATAATTATTAGTAATAAGCAGCTAATTCTCATCCTGTTCACCTAAAAATTGTCTCATATAATTTTCTATCTGTTTTGACATAACTAACCCTTTATCCTTGCAGGTTCGGCTATACTTAATATACACCTTAGAATCAACATTCATGGATATTATCTGTTTTGACATATTATATAAACTTATATAAATACTTTACGGTTTAGCTCCATATACTTAATGAATTTGTGGGTTTTGCATTAATAAGAGAATTGCCGATGCCCTGACCGATAAAAAATGACTTTTCGTTTAATACTTCGCCAAGCATCTCGAAAAATGACTGTTTTTGTGTAAGTTCCTGCAGTGTTATTGTGGTGTTCAGCTCTTTTTTTAAATATTTAATAACTTCGTCTCTGCTGCCAAATTCGTCAATTAAGCCTACTTCTTTTGCTTCAATACCTAAAAATAACCTTGCAGTTTCAATCTCTTTAATCGATTCTTCAGAGAGGTTTCTGCTTTCAGCTACATCTTTTATGAAATAGTCATGGATCAAATCAAGCTGGCCCTGAAATAATACTTTTTCATCATAAGTTAGCTCTTTGAACGGGCTTCCAATATCTTTGTATTTTCCTGCGGTGAGGCGTTGGTAGGTAATATTATACCTTTCAATAAATCCTGAAAATTGCAGATAAGATGCAATTACGCCAATGGAGCCTGTAATGGACATTCGGCTGGCAAATATCTGGTCTGTTGCAGAGGCTACCCAGTAGGCGCCGGATGCGCCAACTTCTCTGATGTAGGAGACAGTTGGTTTGCTTGTTTTTTTTATTGCGTTTACAATCTCTTCAGAAGCAACAACTGTACCGCCTGGACTGTTAATTTCAAATACGATAGCCTGCACATGTTCTGAATCATCAGCCCGTTTAATCTTTCCTATAATATCTTTTGAAGATGTTGACTGTTGATCAAACAAGCTTGCCTTGTCACTGAGTATGACGCCTTTTATGGGTATTACGACAACGTTGCAGGTTATCGGCTCTTCAGTATCAATAAATAAGGAAATAATCCCTGCCATAACAGACGCAGCGAAAAAAAGTATAATTAAAAAAATTATGATAAATATCCATCTATGATTTGCCATTTTATATCACCTACATCTTATAATTTTCAATAACTTTGGTTTTTGATAAGATATCACTAAACCTGTTGTTGCCTTTAGTAAAGATAATGTATAACGGGTCAATTACCCATAAAAGGATGAACGGAATAAAGGGCAATAAAAAAAGGGCTCTTACAAGACATTGCCAGTATTTTAATTCCTTTGTATCAGAAATGACGAAAATGTTGGTCAGAATTTTTCCTACTGTCTGCCCAAGCCGGTACTCTAAAAACGAAAAATAGATTACTGCAACGATTGCGATAAGAATGCTAACTGTTGTTATTAAAGTTAGGTATTCAGGATTGTTTAGTACTGTTATTGCATCTTTATATGATGCAGTGTTTGGGATTATGTTTCTTAATATATTTTCCAGCGGGTAAATAATAAAGCTGATGAGGATTATGTCAATTATAAAAGCAAGCGATCTTTTGACTAAGCTTGCCGGGCCAGTGAAGATTCGCTCTTTTGGAAGGTTTAATTTTTTCTTTGCCATCTTATGAAATAACTGTATAAAAAGCCGGAAATTTATCCGGACATCTAAATTTATTGCGCATTAAAATGCTTGACTTTCTTTTATATTATAAAACTTTTGTTTATAAAATAAAGATGGAGTGTAGTTGGGTGCGTGTAGTCAAATAAGGTAAATTTCCTCTTTCTACTGTTTTCTATAAAACCGATATCCCCTAGGATATAAATCTTTATATCTAAGTTATCTAGTTATATAACTAGATATAAAATATAAAGAGGTGAAACAAAA
>JBDRFR010000097.1:0-21022 GCA_043818675.1 Nanobdellota archaeon | reverse complement strand
AAGAAGTATCCGTATTCCCGCTTTTGGGCCCACTGGTAATATCAGAGAAAAAAAGAACTGGTGTAGCTCCATACGCACATGGTGTCAATACGATTAGCAGTAAAACTGTTTTAAGTATTGTTTTCATATAAACCTGTCCTTAGATAAATATTAGAATAAGCATTTTGTTATTACTGGACTTGCTTTGTTGATGAAACTATTCAAAATCTTCAAGCTATCATCGAATTTACTTTCAGAACCCGAAAAGTTTGCAATTGAGAAACGAATCAAAGCACCACTTTTTGTGCCATATCGAATTTTATTTATCATTCTTTTTAACCAAAAAAAGACATAATTATTTGTTCGCAATCCTGTTGTTTCATAATAATAAATGACAGTATGATTACCGTTTTTGGTTTTTACGGTAAGTTTATTCAAACTAAAATTTTTACCGTCAGTCTCCTGTATCTTTTCAGTTTCCCTGTCAATCAATCTTGAACCTTGGCCTAACAAGCAATCTTCAGGAAGGTGCAATGCCACTCGACTATTCTTATAATAAACTATAACTAAATCTATAGCTCTTTTATTTAATTTTTTATATCGACGAATTATTACTCCGTCTGTTTCTAAAATATCTTTAACATTTTGTTCAACAGGCAGTTCTTCTCCCTGCCATTCTTCGATATTAAGAGGTATTCCGGATATATTAATATGATTCATATTTTGCGAATGGTTAAGTTGTATAAAAAAAATAATTGAGGCATAAAAAATCAATACTGCTAGAAAAGGTTTGAATTTACTATTTTCTATCTTAAACATTTAATTTTCTCCAACTAATCCATAGCGTAATAAAAGCTATCGCAAAAGCTAAATATCCGGAAAAATCGTGAAAGAATCCAGATGACATTTTACTACCATAAATATACACGGCTAGACATAACATGATTACTCTTATTAGATTAGAAAATAAAGCTATTAAAACTGAAAGTAAAAATAAAAAATATTTTTTCAAAGAATTTTTTTTTATTAAATACGAAAATATACTTCCTAATGCTAGCATAGAAATAAGAGAACGCAACCCACTACATGGATTTTCAACTAATAAAGTCGCTTTGGGAAAAAATATTTGAAATCCTTCATTTTTAATAGGAATACCAAAAACCACTTTTATTAAAAAAACGGCACTTTTAGTAACAAACATCTTTAAAGGAAAGCTTATTGAATTGATGAGAAGAAAAGGCAAAGGCAACATAAAGATTAAAAAAATTAACGGAAAATAAATTTTTTTAGTAAAATTCTTGCCAAAAAATAAAAAGCAAAAACCAAAAACTAAAATTAACAAGGAAAAGGCACTAAGAAAGAATACTTCTGCTAGTATTGACACTACATGCATTGTTAATGCAATAATAATTAATATCAAACCAAACCTATCACTTTTGAAAAGATAATCTTTAAATTCATTTCTCTTAAGCCATATAAGCAATAATGAAACAAAGGGGATTAAAAAACCGTGCGAGTAATAAGAATCAACTGCGGTATACCTTTCATAAAGCCAAATAAAAGTAGTGTTGTAGATAAAAACTACCAAACAAAGAGCAAGAATACTACTACTTAAAAAATATATCATATATTTTTTGATTTTCATCGTGTTTTACGGATAACATTTATACTTTGATTAAGTTAATGATAAGTATTTTTTACTAAGAAAAAATTAACAAGTCATTGCGTAGTCTTTACCTTGAATATATTTCTCATGCCAAATTACAAAAGTCAAAAGAGCGAAAATTATCCCTTGATTATTTGCTTTTCTAGCCAAATGCTCATTGAGTAAGCTTTGAATCCCATCGAAATTTAGAACTTCTGTTTTTTGAATCCTTTCCTTAACTAAAATCTTTTTAGAAAAAATTTGTTGGTCATTTCTCAGCCATATTGACAATGGGGTTGAGAATCCTCTTTTTCTCCTGAACAATATTCGTTCAGGAAGAATACCTCGGAATGCACTTTTAAATAAATATTTTTTTTGCATACCCCTAATTTTATAAGACATCGGCAATTGAAACATAAATTCAACGAGTTTTTGATCTAAAAATGGCACGCGAACTTCCAATGAATTCGCCATACTTGTTCTATCAGTCAAAATCAGCAAATCATTTGTCATATATGAAACCAAGTCGAAATACATTGCTGATTTTAGAATATCGGTTTGATTCGAACTCTTTATAATATTTAAATAAAGATTGCGGGAATGCAACTTAAAAGGTTTTTCTAAAAAAGATTGTGTAAAAATTTTACTTTTCTTAGTTATATCTAAAGATGTTATTAAACCATAATAACTTTCTGAGGATTTCAGAGCGGCAGCATTTACAAATCTTTTGCACCTATCAGAAAAATAACTTCCCGTTTTTGAATCAGGCAAAGTACAAATAAAACTCTTGATTAATGACTTTATAACCGTCGGGAGTTTATTGAATTGAAGTAATAATTTTAACCCTAAATATCTTTCATAACCGCCACCAATCTCATCACCCCCGAGTCCTGATAAAGCCACCTTAACTTCTTTACTCATAATCTGGCTAATATAATAATTTGGAATCGCAGATGAATTTGCAAAAGGTTCGTCAAAATAATTAATAAGCTTATATATTGCATTCTCGATATCAGGCTTTACTATATACTCAAAGTGGTTAGTTCTAAAAAGACGAGCAACAATTTTAGCATAATGTCTTTCATCATAATAACCTCCTTCTTTGCCATACCCAATAGTAAAAGTATTCAAAGGCTTGTCCGTTAATTTCGCCCCCAATGCAGTAATAATACTTGAATCAATTCCCCCACTTAGAAAAACTCCTATTGGAACATCGCTACGCAGATGTAATTTCATAGATTCATTCATTAATCGCATAAACTCATCTTGAGCTTCTTCAAAACTTAAATTTAAAGGTTGAAACTTATTTAAATTCCAGTATTCATAGCTTTTAACTTGATTTAAAGTTATTCTCAAAAGCATCCCGGGTTTAAGTTTTATAATTTTGTCAAAAATTGTTAAATCTTCGGGGAAGTATAGAAATGTCAAATAATGCTGCATGGCTTCATAATTAATCTGCGGATACACATTAGAAACTTTCAAAATACATTTTATTTCTGATCCAAATATAAATTTTCCATCATCACATTTAAAATACAGTTGTTTTATTCCTAGGGGATCACGTGCAATAATTAACTCTTTATTTTTCTTGTCCCAAAGAGCTAAACCAAACATCCCTCTTAAATATTTTACAAACTCATATCCATATTCTTCATATAAATGCACTAATACTTCTGTATCAGATTTTGTTTTAAAAATATGCCCTTTCTTCAAAAGTTCTTTGGTCAATTCAAGATAATTATAAATTTCCCCGTTTAAAACAGTCCAAATTGAACCGTCTTCATTTGAAATAGGCTGATGGCCAGTAGCAAGATCAATAATACTTAATCTTCTCATGCCCATTCCAAATGGTCCATCAATAAATACTCCCTCATCATCAGGCCCCCGATGTCTAATAACCTCACACATGGCCTCAAGAGTCTCAACCTTTAT
Source organism: Nanobdellota archaeon (assembly GCA_043818675.1). Lineage (GTDB taxonomy): Archaea > Nanobdellota > Nanobdellia > Woesearchaeales > DATDXC01 > JBDRFR01. The sequence goes on along the minus strand of JBDRFR010000097.1, from coordinate 17,466 downwards.
AGGTTTTAAATTAAAATTATAGTAACCGCAAATTCCACACATAGTTGACTTTCTCCTCTTTTAGTAAACTAATTACGAATTTGTTGTCAGTGAGATAATTTCGCACACTCATTTGCGCCTTTTATATATCGCGTCAATTATGTGAAGAGAGTTAACACGATTAAAAGTATGTGTTCCAATAATATTTTTATCCCAATTTGGTTTCACGCTTGATACGAGCACTTCAGCATAGTTGTTTTCATCAAGCGAAGTTATCTCAGAAATATTAAAACCATATCCATATCGCGTACTGCAATTTTGCGATGGCCTATACAATATTCCATTTATAGAAAAAATCTTACCAGCAGGTCGCGAAGTTTTACAATCCGATACTATTGGATTTAGCGGGTGAGACTGCCAATTGTTAGTAAACAAGTTGTTTGCGCTGAATAAAAACAGCTCATCCCACAAAGACGCCCCCTCATTCTCGCAGATATTAGTAAACATCCACCATTTATTTTTATGGTAAAATACGGTAGCATCTACTGCTCTAACATTATCCATAAGATTCATTTGAAACTCCCATTTTTGAGGAAATTCAACACATTTATACAGTTCTATTGTTTTATTTGATTTAGATTCGGGAATCATATAGTATTTGTTCTCATATTCAAAAACAAATGGATACGAAAGATGGTATGGCCTATCAATGACTGTTTCTGGTTTATGATAAACGCCGTCTTCATCCATAGTAATTAAAGCTATGTGACCTTTTTGCGATTTATACATATACTCTTCAATAAAAATATAATATTTATCATTTCGGAAAATGACATGTGGATCAGCCCAAAACTTATCTTTAGGAGGAATAATTTTCTTGTATCGCCATAAAGATGAAGAAAATCCATTTTTCAGGTGAAACATCAAAATCCATTGATTTAAATAGAACTTATTATCATATAGAATACTTATCTTTTCTTTTATTTTTCTGACTATGAGCTTTGCAAGCTCATAGTTTGTAGGATTTACATATAGCCTTTCTGAATAAAAAATAGGATGCCTATTGTTATATTCTACTTTTTTAAAAAATTCATCTTCTCCTGCACTGTATAATTCCCGCATCTTTCTTGTCATAAAGGATAACGATTTCCAGAAATAGTTGCTTCTATTATCCGTCACAGACATAAAGTTGGTGCATGCAAATGATCTACATAAAACCTTACCGTTATCCAAATCCTCAGTCAATATTTGTAAAATAGAGCCTGTCTCGGGCCAACTCTCCATACTTTCCCAAAATCCAGGCGGGCCGCCCCTATTTATGTAATTATCGCCATGATGAAAAGACCAGATTCCGTACTTTGCTGAATTTAGTATGTCTCCTCTTAAAATCCCAAAACCGCATCTAACTAAAATGTCAATATTTTGTTCTTTTATTCTTAAAATATCATCCTTGTAGAAATAATCCGACCACTCTTTCCGGATTGTTTTGACTTTTATTGTCAAAGTGTTTGTTAATAACGCTTCGCTATTTACTTCTTTATTAGCGTCAGGTAAATAAGTATTTCGTTCTATCAGCTTTTCATATAGAAAATTAAGAGTTTTTCTAATCAAAATATATGGTATCCGGCTAAAATTATTTCTTAGTTTTAATACAATTGTTTTATTGAGCTCACTTTTCTTATTATTAATAATAACTAAAACAATGTCCGCATAGTCGCTTTTTGTAATAATTTCAATCATTTTAAATGACCAAGCAGAAATATTATAACCATTTAATAATAAACCAACTCTTAATTTGTTTTTTTTCATTATAACTCCTACACAATTCATTCAATATTATTACCGCATTAATCCAAGTATGTACAATAATAAGTATATCGAACTAAACGCCCATTCGTCAATTAAGAGAAATTTGTGTTTTTCATACTCAAAAGGGCGGCTTAGAAAACCAAGTTTTAAATGCACACTTTCTCGGTTATTTGGTCTATTAAACCTATTTTAAAACTTAATTATATCTTCTCTCGAAAACATCAATTTATCGGCAAATTTTCTCAAGTAGAAGACTTAAGAAAAAAACATGGTATTCTTTAACTGGCGAATGTAAGTTAAAAAGTTTGAAATATATTTGGTCGTATCTAACTCTACCAAGAAGTAGTTTTAAAAATTTTTTTATTGTCTCCTTGGTTAAACATGTCAACAAAAATAATCTTCCAGGGTGAAGAATGTGTAATAAAGCAGAAAGACTATTACCCACTACAATTCTTTTAATAGTAACATTATTTATTTTGGATTCAAAATATCCAAAATCAGAACTCAATATATGTTTATATCCTACTCTTAATGCAATTTCATTGACTTTGCTCGTATAACTTCCTCCAGGATAAGAAATTATTTTACAATCAAAATTAAGATTTTTTTTAATACCCTCCCTCGACTCCCACAACTCTTGATAAACTTTATCACTTTCATAACCACTTAACATTAAATGACTTTTTGTATGAGAACCTATTTCCATTCCCTTATTCATCATTTCATTTACTTGTTGCCAATTCATCATATTCTTTTTTCCTATCCAATCCGTGACTAAGAAAAAGGTGGCTTTGTAGTTATATTTCATTAGTAAAGGGAAGGCATTCTGATAATTACCTAAATATCCGTCATCGAATGTAATGCAAACAATATTTTTATCGGATAAAGTTGTTAATTCTAATAAATCTGAAATGGTAATACATTTAAACCTTTGCTGAGAAAGATATTGAAGCTGTTTTTCAAAAAAAGTAGTCTCGACAATATAATTCTTTTGAATAAAATCAGAAAATTTATTAACTAAACCTTTTTCGATAATTTCATGATACATAAGTATTGGTATTCGTTGATTTTTCATAACAGTTAAGATCTCATCCTTATTTTAAAAAATTTTTTAAGGGCTGAAAGTTAAAATCATCTAAAAGTTTTTTAAGCTTAGACTGAGTTTTATCCAAATTTATATAATGCCTAAACCGATACTTCAGGTTTACACGCATTCTTGGTTGGTGTTCATCTAATTCCCAAGGATGCAAATAAAAAATAAAGTTTTTTTCGGAATTATTAATTTTTTTCAACAAACATCTAAATACATTATAGGGTAAAAGCCTAAAATATGCCCCACCTCCTAATGGAAAATTTAACTTTCCTACTTTCCATACTGTAAGCGGAAACTCAAATAATCCATTAGGGAATATAGAAATCGTATTTTCTTTTATTCCATCGAAACCATATCTATCGTGAAACGAGGTGGGGAAAATACTAGAATCATAACTAAATCCGAGTTCAGCAAGAATATCTAAAGCCCATAAAGAATCATTTGTAATAGAAAAATTTGGTGCGCGATAACCTATAATTTTGGTGCCTGTAACTTCTTCTAAAATTTTTTTTGATAACTTTAAATCATCCCTAAATGTTTCTGGTGAAATTCTGTAAACCAGCTCGTGTTTATAACCGTGACTGGCAATTTCGTGTTTTTCTTTTGCTATTCTTTTAACTAAACCAGGTTTTCTCTCTGCTACCCATCCCAGGATAAAAAAAGTAGCTTTGTGCTGATATCTGCTTAATAATTCTAAGATGATATCGGTATTTCTCTCTACTCTCGATTCGAATTTATTCCACTCATGGTAAGGACATACACCCTTTAGATTCTCAACCTGAAACCAATCCTCAATATCAAAACTTAATCCATTAATCATAAGATTTTATTACCTTGTTTTCTAAATTTACTAACATTTTCTTTAGTTGGAAATGTAAAATAACTACCTTTCTCTTTCGAAGTAAACAAATAATTAAAAGAGTTTTTATTAATCATATCTAAAGATTCAATTATGCAATGCGCACCTATGCGTTTAGTTCTTTTAATCAATGCATCAAGGGATTCGTCTTTTTGAACGGAAATTTCGCGCATCAAAATAATCTCTCCCTCATCTATCTTGCTATTCATTTTATGGACTGAGATACCAACATATTTCTCACCATAATAAAGTTGCCAGAAATTCGGCATCATTCCTTTATAAAAAGGAAGTTTAGCATGATGAATATTTAAACAACCCCAATGAGGCAAATTGAGTAATTTATCTTTGAACACTAAAGGTGCTGCAATGGAAATAATTACATCTAAATCTTTTGAACGCCAATATTCAATAAATTGCTCGCTATTAACATTAGTCTGCCTATAGATAAGAACATTGTTAATTAATAGAATATTTTCCAGTGTCATTCCTTTCATTATTGACACAAAGTATCTATAAAGCATTCTACTAAAATCCACAAAACCATAGAAATCAAAAATAAACTTAACTCTTAACCAAAGAGATTTTTTCCCCATAGTTGGACAAATTACAACCCCCAAAATACTATCTTTGAATTTATAATAATTTAAAAATTCGTCGAAGAACCCTCTAATATAAAAAGGATCGTCCTGGGTTATAAATAAAATGCGTAAAGGTTTAGTTATTTTCTTATCGTTTCCCACGTAATGTCTTTCTCTTGGAATATAATTCTAATTAAAGCTGAAATGGAAGCAAGATTAATAAGACAAAAGTAAAGCGGTAAAGAAAAAATTTTTATCCGTATCTTGAGAAAATCGAGAAAAAAACTCAATAATGCTACTAAATAAAAAGATGTCTGCAGAAAAAAAAAGGCGAAAAAGAAAGTATTTTTCTCAATTAAATTAAAATTAGAAATATAAAGAATTATAAGAAAAATGGGAATTAACCAACGTAAAACTTTATGAGAAAGAAGTTGGAATGACACAAAAGCATGCTTAAAAGGATTTAACAATGTTTTCATATGCAACAAACCTCTCATTCCTCGCGTAATAACTCTAACTCTCATTTTAAATTCCTCTTTAAAAGTTTCACAAGTAGTTTCATATGCTAAAGCTTCGGATTCAAAAATAATCCTGTAGCCTTTTTCGATAATTGTCAATGGTTCGACCAGATCACTAATAATATCTCGCGGCAAAGGGGTATACAATTTTCTCTTTACCGAATATATACATCCGCAGCAACCTGTAATTGTAAAAATTCCTGATTGTTTTACTTTAATAAAATTTTCGTAATCCCAAAATGAGACAGTACCAGCGCCAACTTGAGTTTTGTTAGGATCGTAGTATTGGTACCTGCCACTTACAGCACCAACGAAAGGATCAGAATAATTTCTTACAATTTTTCGAATCGCTGATTTCTCATATAAAGTTGTTGCATCAGAAAAAACTATAATTTCCCCACATGAAGCTTCCACAGCTTTATTTTGAACTTCCGTTTTTCCTTTTCTTCCTTCGACTCTAAAAAGTTTCACACCTTTCGGTAAAAAATTGTTAACAATACTGTCAGTTTGATCGTTCGAAGAATCTGAAGCCACTATAATCTCTAATTTATCCCTTGGGTAATCAAGACTTAAAACATTTTCGAGTTTTTCTTTAATGTTTTTTTCTTCATTATAAGCAGTTATTAAAAAAGTTACATTAGGCTCAATATCTTTTTTTTTAACCTTTTTATGGATAAAAATTGACAGAAACAAAATCATCATTGGATAGCCTACATAAATATAACAAATAAAAATTAACGAGCAAACAAAAAACCAGATCACTTATTTACCTCTTTTTTAGTACTGCCCAGTTTTTTAGATTAATTATACAAAAAGCTCTAGCTAATCCATAGACTAAATATAAAACACCTAAGCACAGTACATATTTATAAAGCTTGTTTTTTATAGCAACTTTTAGCGACAACAAAAAAGGGATTAGGAACGACAAAAAAATCAACATAGCCAATAGTCTAAAATTTAAATATAATGTAGCTAAAAAAGATAGTAGTATAATAAAAACGTAAAAAAGAGCGTAACCGATAACTTTTGAATATTCGCGCTTCAATTTCGAATACAAAAAAATTCTAAAAACATCTTTTCCATGCCATAGCTCTTTTTTAAAAAAAATTAGCAAGCCGGTGGGCACCCCCAAATGAATTGCTGAAATACTTTTATCTAGAAGTATTTTATAGTTCTCTTTCCGAAGTCTAAAGCATAAATCGGTATCTTCGCTCACATTCAACTTCTCATTAAATCCCTTAATACTTGAAAAATAATCTCTTCGAACAAAAATATTTCCGCTTGGTAAATAGTTAGTAAAGCAGATTTCTTCATTTCTACAATCATGTTGATACCAAGCTCTTGCAACCCAAGAAGCATCGTCAGGAATTTTATGAAACGAACCAACAGCTGCTATTTGCAGATCTTTAAAATGCCTAACGGCATTATTCAGCCACTCTTTTTCAACCACACAATCTGCATCGAGAAATGCCAATATTTCCCCACGGGAATGTTTAGCACCAAAATTTCTTAAAGCAGAAATATTGATTTGGGGAACTAAAAAAACATTTTCGGTATATTTTTTTGCGATTTCTCTAGTTGCATCATCTGAACCGTTATCAACCAAAATTATTTCAAAGCTTTCTCTAGGAGTATTTATGCAAGATAAACTAAAAAGACATTTTTTTATATATCTCTCTTCATTTAAAGCCGGTATTATTACCGAAACAAAATTTATTTCTTTCACTTTGCCCCTCTAAGAGTTTTAATCAGTGGTTAAACTAATTGTTTTCGCGTAACAATAATTAAAGTTTCTCTAAAATTTTTAAACATTTCGAATTTTTTAATTAATTTTGTATAAATTATTTCTAAGTAAGTTGCGGCTAAAAAGAAGGTTAAGGTTTTTGGAGAGGGCTCAAAAAAATATTTATCAATAATCGAAAACCTATTTTTTAGTAATAATTTTTTTATGGTGAAATAAGTATTTGCGCGATAAAAAGTAGGAAATACATCGTTATTTTTAATACCGTAAAGACGCTTATTCATGTAGAGGTGAAACCAATACGGCGTAATTCTAGAAATTATTGACCTCCAACCTAGAAGGTTAGGAGTCATTAAAATAAACTTCCCTCCGGATTTCAATACCCTATTAACTTCTTCAAAGAACGCCTTCGGCTCCTTTAAATGCTCTATTACTTCTTGACAAAGCACAACATCAACTGAATTATTTTGTAGTGGTATTTTAGAAATATCGGCTTGGATTCTTACATGCAAAAAACTGTTAAATTTTATCCCTTCAGATAAATCTATCCCTACAGCAAATCGTACTTTATTCTTAAAATCAATTGGCGTCTCTTTGCCAGATCCACATCCAGCATCCAGAATAATGTTTTCTGGAGACAAATTCCGCTCAACTAGAATCTTAAAAAGAACATTCTTATCTTCATATAAAGGGAAATATTTTTTAATCATATCCCAGCATTCTCTTTTTGCATAAAAAAAATCTGATATAATTTTATTCATTTAGTTATCACTTTTTAGTAAACGATATTGTTTAAAGTATTCTTCCGTCATTTTCTTAGAAGAAAATTCGGAATTTACTTTACTGAAAGCATTACTGCCTAAAAAATTTATTCTTTCATTATCATCTATAAGTTCCGAAATTGAATTAGCGAGTTCTCCCACATTTCCCGGAGAAACTAACAATCCACTAACCCTATCATCTATCATTTTTGGAATCGCTCCCACTCTTGAAGCAATAATCGCTTTACGAGTTGCCATAGCTTCAAGTAATGAGATCGGCATTCCCTCTGTAAGCGAAGGTAAAATAAATACATCACCTATGTTGAGTAAATCAGGAATATCGTTTCTCATGCCTGCGAATATTACTTTATTTTCGATTTTTAATTCACGAGCTTTTACCTTTAAAAAATTTAATAATTTTCCATCTCCCACTATTAAGAATTTAACTCTATTAAAGTTTTTTAACACTTTTTCAGCCGCCTCAAGTAAGTAAATATGCCCTTTCTCTGATGTCACTCTTCCGACAGTTATCACTACTTTTTCATTTATATTTATGCCTAATGATTCTCTTAGTTTTTCAAAATTAGTGTTTTTCGAAATAAAACTCTCAGTATTTATAGAATTACAGATAGTCACAATCTTATTAATAGGAATACCAGATCTTTGAACTTCAGCTTTTAATAATTCAGAAACAACTACAATCTTATCAAAGTATCTCAATAACATTTTATCGATTTTTTCATACAATTTCATCTTAGAACAGTTTGTTATCCAATTATGACATGTAGTAATTATTTTAACAGACGAACATAATCTTGCAAATATAGTATAAAAATTTGCCTTATAGCCATGAGAATGTATGATATCTATTTTGTTGATATTTATGAAATTTCTTATTTGTTTCAGAGTTTTTAAATCGAATTGCCCATAGCAATCAAAAATTTTAATAGAGATATTATATTCTGTTGCCCTTCGAGTAATTTCAAGATGAGGATTTTGCAAATTATTAAATGCTCCAATAAATAAACAGATACCGCTCTTTATTTGTTCCTGCGCCAATGTAACAATTACATTTTCAGCCCCAAAATATCCTGAACTACTTATTAAATGTAGTACTTTCATAATTATTTAACCTTTAATTTTCTCTATCTGTGCCTTATCAATTAAATAAGCACGCATAATAATCCCTAAGAATATCCAAAAATAAGATCCTAAAGATAAATAACTCCACCTGTTACCAAAATAATTAGTAATCATAACTGATATTACACATGTAGCAAAACCTAAACCAAGTCCTCTAAAGAAATTATTGTTTGACTTCAGATACAATTTCCAACTTATCCAAAAAGCAGCAAAACACAAGTATAAAAAATTGATTAATCCGATTATTCCCAGTTCTGCCAACATTTTTAAATAGTAATTATGCGTATCAGTAAATCCTAAAGCTTGAAAAGAATTAAACCCATTTCCAATAATCGGCGAAGATCGAAACATATTCAATGCAATTTCCCATAGCTTTACCCTTTCGTTAGCAGAATCTTCCAATTGACCGGTTCCGTCCCTAGTCATTTCGATTCTCTCAACTACTGCGTAAGGAACAAACGATTTCCAAAAAATAATGAAAATTATTAATAAAAAAAGTAACTTTTTTTCTTTTACAACTCCTAAAAATAAAAAACCAGCAATTACTGCCAAATAAGCACCTCTAGAAAAAGTAATTGTTAACGAGTAAAGAGTGACAATAATTATTATTAGAAAAATTATTTTTCTAACTGTTGATTTCTCAAACAAGAAAATTCCCATTATCACAAATACAAAATGAGCATAAAATGCGCCGTAGTGATTTGGTCCTAAATACACAAATAGTCCTGTCATTTTATTTCTCATATCGTAAGAAAAATGGGAAAAATTAATTCCTTCTGAAGCTCTAAAATAAGAGTAGCTTACTCCCAAAATACCAACTATTAAAAAAAAGGTAAACATTTTTAACGTTTTATAGTTAGTTAAATTTTTGAAAGTTAACAAACAAATTATGGGCAAAAAAATATAATTTTTCCAATCAAGAAAATAAACATTATTAAAATTAATTGATAATCCCCTATTTACAGAAGAAATTATCATTCCTATAGAATTTATTATAATCAAAAATAATATAGGACATATCATTATAGAATTATCTTTTTCTGAACTATTATTAATTTTATTTCTTTTTAACAACCAGCCAATAATTATCGCTAGTATTAATAAATCGTTTAAATCCTTTCCCAAAGGAAAAGTTTGAATTTTCTCAAAAATGTTTTGATAAGGCAAAAGAGGAAAAAGAAAAAAAATTCCAATTTTGGGGTCCCAAAATAAAGTAAGAATGATCACAATCAAACTTAAACCATAAATTACGGGCGGTATTAGTTGCGTTAAGCCGAAATGCATCTCAAGTTAATCCTTTTTTAAGTTGCCCCAGAAATGTTCTATTAATTGTTTTTTCCAATCCGACCTTGCGCCTTTTAAGTTAAGTCGTTCCCATTTATCAAAACTTTTCTGTCTGTATTCTTGTAAAGAACAAATCACTTTTGCAGGAACACCTGCCACAACAGTATCCGCAGGCACATTCTTTGTAACTACTGAACCGGCTCCAACTACAGAATTAGGACCTATTGTTATATTGGGCAAAATTAAAGTATTAACTCCAATATAACAGTTATCTTTAATTTCTATTTTTCCAAAAATATTTAATTCTGGTTTTTCTTTTCTAAAAACCCAACAACCTCCATCGTGAGTAATAAACATAACTCCTATAGTAATTGTGCAATGATTGCCTATCTCAACTAAATATGGTTCCCCGCCTAAATCCCGAATAAATATTCTATTCCCCACTCCTACCCTATAACCTTTTCTTCGAAAGTAATTTTCTATAGTAAACTCATTGTATTTAAGCAAATTTATTCTTTCAATAAATTTAATGAAAATATTTCGCGCAGCTTTAAGGATATTTAACATGTCTTTCCTCCGAAAAAAATCTCTAAACAAAATATTTTTCGAACAACTTTTTTTGAAGGAATATATAAATAAAATGTTAATTTTCTTCTTAAATCTTTTTCAAATAACAGAATTATAATCAAATAAACAATAGTACCCGCAACAGTTTTTAAAATAAGGCTCATTAAGGAATTATTTAAATTAATTTTAAAAATACTTAAAAACATTAAGATTGAATAACCAAAGTATTTTCCTATTGATAGAAATTTTATTTCGAAGTCCAAAAATTTAAAAGATAAAAAAGAAGTAACTATTATTAGGGTGACGCAAGTTATAAGTGTAGCTAGAGCAGCTCCATTTACTCCCAAGATTTTTACAAGAATATAACTTAAAATAAAATTAAATACACATGCTCCAAGTGCTAAAAACATTAGAAGAAATCCTTTTTTAAATATTAACAACCCAGCATTTACTATATTAGTAATTCCGTAAAAGATAATCGCCGCTGAAGACAAATAAGGTATAAGCGAATATGCGTCTTGATACTTAGAAGAAGCAAAGATCACCAAGACATCTTTCCCAATCGCTGTAAAAATAAAAATTACAGGGAAAGATATTAAACAAGAATATGCCAGGCTTTGAGAAAGAAATTTCTGAGTTTCATCTTTGCCTTTTGTTACCCATAAATTCATGTAAATTGGGACAATTGCATAACTGATTGGGACGGCCAAGCACGCCGAAACGTTATTAGCTAAATTACTAGCGGCTGTATAAAACCCCAATGAAACACTATTTAATAAAATTGATATTACGAATCTATCTCCGAAAATTAGCAAATTATTAGTAAACTCATTTCCCATCAAAGGCAAACCGTATACTAGTGCCTCCTTTAACAATGCCGAATTAATTTGTTTTATTTTTATATATTTTCCGTAATCTCTTATAATTAAAAATACCATTATTAGTAAAACTATAACGTCTCCGAGTAAATATCCTATTAATAAACCGTAAAGATTTTTTTTAAAAAGTAATAAAAAAATAATTCCTAAAAAGATATTAAAATAAGTTTCGAGTACAAAAATTAAATTGTACAATCCCGTGCGTTGTGCGGCCCTAAAAAAACTTGTAAATAGAATATATAGCGATTTAAATAAAATTATCAAAGAAACAAAAGATAATAAGTCTTTTAAACGGTGTTCGAGGAAACTCTTTAATACTAAATTGACCGTAAGGAAATATATAACTGCTATCAAAATCGATATTATTATTGAGCAATAGAAGAAGGTTGAATAATAAATATCGAGTCTTTTTTTTATATGCTTATACTCGTCGTAAAATCTTATGTATGAATTCTGCAGACCTGATTTACTTAAAGCCACTATTAAGAACATAATTACCATCAATAAACCAAAAATCCCATAGTCAGAAACAGAAAGCATTCTAGTCATTATCGGGAAGGAGATCAAACTAGCTATTAAGAGGAATATTCGCCCATAAAGAAAATGCGATGATTGGAAAAAAAGTTTTTTGATATTTGACATTTATTTCACCATTAAGATCTTATTTTAATTATTCTTGCTGGGTTTCCCGCCACAATTGCATTCTCAGGAACATTTTTTGTAACAACAGCTCCAGCACCGATTATAGCATTATTTCCAATTGTTACACCCCTTAAAATAATAGCTCGCGCTCCAATCCAAACATAGTCTCCTATTATTACTTCTTTTACTTCATATCCATCATAACCGCGTTTCAAATATTTATGGTCTTGAGTAATTATCATTACTTCTGGCCCCATCATAAGTTGATTCCCTAGAACAATCGTACCATTTCCTAGAAACTTCGCATTATGGCCGATATTTGAGTGATCACTAATTATAACATTTGAACCCATTCCAAAATCAACATTCATACCGATACTAAATTTACCTCGAATTTCTTTAAAAAGCTGTTTGCAAACTTGGCATTTAATGAAATTAAAAAAAATACTAAAGATATCATTCCGATCACCAGAAGGCAATGGATTAAGTAAACAATAAAAAATTGTCACACAGATTTTTTTTCTTAGATTAAAATTATTAATTTTCATCTTTAATCTCGCTTATTAAAATCGCTTTTTTACTTTTTCTAATATCCTTTAAGACTGAATTTTTGTTCTAAGCAAATATTTTGTGCAAATCATACAAATATATTCTCTTTATCCAGCTCCGCTATTTTTATCCACTTTTCTATCTTACTCAAACATTTTTGATATTTTTCCCCAATCCTCTTTTTTGGGACACAGTTCTTCCCGATTATCTTACTTTCTGATCTTTTATAATAATCAGCTCACTAAAAATATTCTCGAGGTTTTGAATCATTTTTTCTTGAGTAAAAAATTTTTTTATTCTATCCTTACCATTTTCCCCCATTGTTTCACGTAAACGCTGATTATCTAATAGTAAAGTTAGTGCTTTAGCCAAAGCACTAGAATTTTTTGGCTCCACAAGGAATCCGGTTTCATAATTAACAACTAACTCTTTATTTCCACCAACATTTGTAGCAACTACAGCTTTACCTGCCGCCATATACTCCAGTATAGTGTTTGAAAAACCTTCACTGATTGAAGATAAAACCGTTATATCTGAAATTTTCAATATTTCAGGTATATTCAAGCGAAATCCTAAGAATAACACTTTATTAGCAATTCCCAAAATATTGACTCTTTCCTTTAATTTGTTTAAATACTCCCGTTTTCCATTTCCTACTAAAAGCAAATATGAATTTATATGTTTTTTCGTAATAATCGAAAAGGCTTCTAGTATAAATTCATGGCCTTTAATTAAATGTAAGTTAGCAATCATAGTAATAATGGGTACATTTAATTTTAATCCAAGTAAATCTCTAATACTATCTGCATTATTAGTGCCCTCTCCGTTTTTCACATTTACGCCGTTATAAATAGTTATTACCTTATCAGATCGAGTCCATTCTCTTTTAATTATTGCTGTTCTCACTGAGTCCGAGACGGTGATAATTTTATCGAATAATTGATTCAAAATACGGTAAATGTAAATATGTCTTATCTTTAGATTATGCCCCATATCTCTTCTACTTGAAATAAGAATTGGTACACCGCAAATTCGACCCACAACGCTTCCTAAAAAATCCGAGCTTTCTAAATAAGTTACCATCAATTTAACCTTCTCTTTTCTCAACAGTTTTACTAATTGAATAACTTTCTTTAAAGCAGATAATCCATAAATTTTTTTAATATTAAAATTTATGACGTTAATTCCTTTTGATTGCAAGTCATTAAATATTCTTCCTCCGTGTAAACAACAAATAATAATATCGTATTTAAAACTATTCAGGCCTTGAGTGACCTGAAGCAAATTTTTTTCAGCTCCTCCAAATTCAGCAAGTTCGTCAATTAAAAATAGAATTTTATATTTTTTCATTATTTGATTACCATTTTTTACCAGTTAATTTTAGCTAAAGTAGGAATTATAAGCTCGTCTAACGCAAGGTAAGCTTTTTGATTTAAATGCAACCCATCTCGCTTAGCAAATTTATTATCCAAATGTCTATCAGTTGAACTAATCCTAAGCCTTTTTTCCAAATCCAAAACAATTAATCCTTCTTTTTTTGCATACTCTCTAATCCAGTCATTAAAGCTTATGATTCCATCAAAAGTATGAATTGGAAACTGAATTTTTTTATCTAACAACCCAAAAAGGAATGACCTTAACGGAAAGGTCTTCACAACAGGCACTACTGTGGCTAAAACCGGAATAACTTTCTTTTCACGACATAAATTTACCCAATTCATTATCAACACTTGATATTTGCTAACATCCCCAGGGAAAAAAGCTGCGCATTCTTTTATAATAATTGCATCGGGTTTATTCAAATCACGATTTAAAATCTCGGATAGTTTTTTTGTTTTATCAAACGCGTATTCAGTAACTAATTCAAAATCATAGTCATTGCTATTCATTCGTTTCGGCGATCCTTCAATATCCCACGACTTTCCAACAGAAGCCCCCAAAAGTACCAAATGTTTTACGTTTTTGTTCTTTACTTCACTCATTTTAACCTCCTGTGCAAATAAAGTTAGTTGCATAATACATAAAATAAACACGATGATTACACATTTAATCATTATTTTCATCAAATCTCCTTATCGTCATTATTCAACGTAAATGGATATCTTCCTAAATACCCTTTTACATAACAATCGCCACCTTCAACAGCTTCGATTATTTTCTTTCTTAAATCATTGTCCATTTTTAATCTAAGTGAGTGATAACTAAAACTAGGACGGGATTTTATTTGTTCTTTATGCCCCTTGATAAAATCTTCGAATTTTGCATAAAATCTTGCTGGCACCCCAGCTACACAAGAATTGGAAGGAATATCCTTATTTACTAATGACCCAGCAGCTATGAGAACATTAGACCCCACAGTGACACCAGGTAAAATAATAGATTGCTCGCCAATATAACAATTATTGTTAATCACTATTTTACCTATTCGGGTATAGCCATCGACAAATTTAAAAGTACTCGCATCATGAGCAAGCAATCTTACGTTATTACTTACCGTGCAGTTATCCCCAATACTTATTAAAAAAGGATACTCATAATCAATATAGGCCGTATGAGCTATTGTGACATTTTTCCCAATCTTTAAACCTCGAGAGATTAAATCTTTCATACGCATATAATACTTTCTATACTGTATACTATTCCAAATTTTACTAATTAAGTTAAAAAATAATTTATTCATACTTTCTCACCTTTTTAGTTAAAGTCAGTTTCTTTTTAGCGAACAAAAAGGTTTTGTTTTCGAGCTTTTCGTAAATCTTTTTCAAACCATCTTTTCTATTCATAATTCCACTTCTTACCATACCAGCTATTTCAAACACATATGGATGAAAATTATGCTTTCTTATATGAATATAGTTCGCAAAAGTATTTAATAAACAGTTAGTTGAGTTAGAATCGAGTCCTTTGGGTATTGTCCATCCCAATTCTTTAATTTTTTTTATTATTTTTTGTTCATTATAATCCATGAATGCCAAAGGGCTAACATTATATGGAAAATCCTGGGATTTAAACTGTTCGTCGGCCAAGAAATATCGATTAATCTTGTCGCCAACCAGGTCATACATTGGTTTACGGTACATCTCCTGAGTTGTCTTAAACAAAGCTGGATTTATCTTCATAATAGATGACCTGATGGGCGCTTGGCCAGGAGACCACCCCCAGGCCATAATGGGAATTCTTTTCTCTAATGCAATCTTTAAAGAAATGAATTTAACCAATCCAATACAAGAAGTACAAATGGTGCTAGCCCGTTCAAGTGCTTTAGGCGAATACATCGTATTATTAATACCTACAGTGAATATCTTTCTTAACAGCTTAAAATCAGCTTTGAATATTATATTATCTGTGCCGATGTTTTCGCAGACCGTACGAATGTTTTTAAAGGCTTGTTCTGAGATAAAACCATTATCAAAAGTAATAGCCAGAACATTTAATTTAAAAACTTCTCTAAGCAAATATAGGGTATAGGTGCTGTCTTTCCCGCCAGAATAGGCCAAAGTGCAATCGTAATCGCTTTTCCCTTTAAATTGCTTGATAAGCCCCAGGAATTTAGTGTAATACTCTTTTTTTTCTTCGTTAAGCGCTGTTTCACCCTTAAAATCACGGCAAAAATTGCAAACTCCGTGTTCATCAAAATTTATTCCTGGAAAAGTTTCTGGTAATACACATTTCGTGCAAATTTTCATAGTTATACCTCTTTAGATTGCTTCGTCGCTTCGCTCCTCGCAATGACACAAGCATTGTAAAATTTAGATATAGCCACTTTAGCATTATGTTCTTCAGTTTCTAATGTTGGCGGCATTTGGTTCAAATGTTTTGTCGCGTTATACTTATTATTGAAATCTCTAAAAACTCGATTTACTTGCTCTTCTGTTAAATCCAGAACACTGCATACTTGCAAAATATCGGCTTTGTTTTCCCACGCATACAGTAAGACGTCAAGTATAGCATAGGGAATGCGGAAATACCACTCTTCGTCGGTTACCGGAGCGCTGTAGGTGTCTGGGCAGGGAGCACGGTTGATGATTTCCTTAATCACTTCCAGGTGCTCTGCAAGTTGAAAAACCTGGTTTTTGTAGAGATGGGCTATTGGTTCGATATCTACTCCTCCGTCTCCGTATTTGACGAATAAGCCTTGCAGGGCTTCGCTTTTGTTGGTTGTGCCACAGACTAGGTAATTGTTTTTCTCGGAGTAATAGTATTGAGTCATCATCCTGGTCCTGTGTTTGGTGCACGTGGCGGCGATAATTCCTTTGGCTTGGGCGTTGTTTAAGCGCGCGGTTTTATTTCCGCCTTGTGGATTAACTATGGTTAAAGTAAAGAAATTTAAACTATCTTTGTTTAGAATATCTGAAGGCAGAGTTATTTTTAATTTATAGCCTTCAGTAAACTCGGGAAAAATTGACTTGGCAACCGCGTCTCTTTTTTCGTATGTGCCAAAAGCTTCCAAAACTGGAGTAATATCAACTGTTTCTGCTCTAATGCCTAGCACCTTAGCGTGTTTAGAGGCGAATTCTTCGCTTTGCGGGCTGGATTCTTTGTCTGGGAGCATTAGGCCGATAACCTTGTCTTTGCCTAGGGCTTGCACGGATAAAGCCGCGCTTAGGGCGGAATCTATGCCGCCGCTGAGGCCTATCACTACCCCGTCACGCTTTAGGCGCTGGGACTGTTGGCGAATAAAATCGCAAATTCTGTCAGTCTCTGTAGAACAGTTGAGGTTTAGAATATCTTTGGAAAAAGTCATTTGTTTTACTCCGTAAAATCAGTTACTAGTTCCCAGTACCCCTGTCGCCAGCGTCCCAGTTGCCAGTGCCCCAGGGTCCCAGTCTTTTAGTAGACAGTTAAATGCTTGGGTAAAATTTCCAGAGCAAATTGCCTACTTCTTGTCGTGTGTTATGTATTTTTCGTAATCAAAATCTGTTAAATAATTTATTTCATGGCAAAAGCCTAAAAGATATTCGGTTTCTGCTAATGATCCTAAAGCGATATTTAGAAAATTCTTAAATTCCTTCTTACTCTGTCGTGCATACCCTTCAACGATATTCACTGGTACTGATAATGCTGC
>JBDRFR010000096.1:0-8992 GCA_043818675.1 Nanobdellota archaeon | reverse complement strand
GAATGAGGAAAATGCAAATTATATGGTTCATCTAAGGGCAGAATATATCAACAAACAAATGGATGCGCATTATGGGATTAAAAATAACCCGTTGATAAATGAGATAGCAGTAACTTAACCTTAAATTAGTACACGCACCCCACATTTTTACAAAATCATATATCTTTATATACTAGTTATTCACCTTTAGACCCCGGGTGATAAAGATGATAAAAGATATGGAAGATATCAGAAAACATATCAACAGGATTGATACTGTGATTATAACAGCGCTTGCTGAAAGAATGTCTTTGATGCCTGATATAGGCTATTTTAAAAAAGAAAACAATTTACCTATCTTTGATGAACAGCGTGAGATTGAAATTATGGACGGGTTAAAAAAAGTAGCAAAAGAGCAGAATCTCGATGAAGGTTTTGTTGAAGAAGTATTCTTGAGCATCTTTAATGAGTCTAAACGAATCCAAAACGATACTATCACTAACTCTTCATAAACACTTTATGGATACTTATAGCGACACCTTTTTCTTTTTTTAATATTTCTTTTGTCTGCAGCTTTGCATTTCCTATTGCTATTAGCTCATTTTTAAGCGACATTACAGCAACCACATTATCTTTATTGATTCCACTATTAACTTTGGCAACACCCGGGATTTTAAGATCAATACCATGCAGCATAGATCCAATAGCATTATCCAGCGCCCATATTTTTGGCAGGTGGGAAACGCCATTTTCTACCGGCTGGATAATCTTTCTTAAAAACTTATCATTTCCTTCATTTTTGTAATACCAGTGCGCATCTGTCAGGTCCTGTAGACTATACGAGGTTGTTTCATCAAAGCCCGCAGCTTTAGTTCTTCTAAGCTCTTGCATATGCGCTCCCATTTTTAGTCTTTTTCCAATGTCATCGCATAGTTTTCTAATGTATGTTCCTGCCTGGCAGCCTACCCTAAAAAGTACATCCCGCTCAGAAATTTCAAATATTTCTATATAGTATATCTGCCTTGTTCGCTCTACACGTTTTACAGCGCTTTTTAACGGCGGCGTTTGCCGGATCTTTCCAATAAATTCTTCCATAACCTGTTGAATTCTTTTTTTATCCACATCTTTATGCAGATGCATTAAAGTTATGTACTCCTTTCCAGCCGGAAGAAGAGTCTGCACAATCCTTGTAGCCCTTCCAAGGGCGACAGGAAGCACCCCTGTAACATTGGGATCCAGCGTACCAGAATGTCCTGCCTTTTTTAGCCCAAGAATTCTTTTAACATAGTCGCTTACCTGATGTGATGTTGGGCCTCTTGGCTTATCCACATTGACAATTCCATAGTCAATAGTTTCCTCGGTACTTCTTTCCGTGGGATCATTTCCGATAACTCCGTAAGAATCCTTTTTGATTATTATTTCTCTTTTGATAGACTCGAAAGGCAATTCATTTACCATTTTGTTTTAGAAATTAAAAGTTTTAATAAAACTATTGTTTTTTAATAATCTGGGATATTTGATCAGTCCTTTCTTCCATTAATTTTTTTGTTTTAGCTTCCAGATTTAATCGTAATAACGGTTCAGTGTTGCTGGCTCTAACATTGAACCACCAATCAGGAAAGTCAACTCTTATACCATCCAGATGCGATATCCTGCCGTTTTTAAACTCCTTTTCCAGCTCTTTCATTTTGGCACAGGTATCTTTAACCTTAAAATTGATCTCTCCGGATGCATAATACTTCTTTAACGGCCTTACTATCTCACTTAATTTTTCATTCCGGTTTGATACAAGTTCTATTACCCTAAGCGCCGCAATGATGCCTGAATCTGTAAAAAAGTTGTCCTTAAAATAGTAATGTCCTGCGAGTTCTCCAGCAAATATTGCATCCTCTTTTCGCATTTGTTCTTTAATAAATGCATGTCCAACCCGTGACATCAAAGCCCTGCCTTGATTTTCCTCAATCACCTCTTTAGTGATCCACGAGCTTCTTAAATCATACAATATTGCTTGTTTTGGATATCTTGCTAACATCTCAATTGATAAAAGCGCCGTAATAATATCTGCAGGTATTGTGCTTCCTTCATCATCGATAAAAAATACCCTGTCGGCATCACCATCCAGCGCAATCCCAAAATCTGCCTTTTCTGCTACCACCCTTTTTTTTAATTCAGCGATATTTTCTTCTTTTAGGGGGTTTGCTTCATGGTTTGGGAATCTTCCATCCGGTTCAAAATACATTTTTGTAACTTTCAGTGGCAGCATATCAAGGATAAGGTCCATATCACACCCGCCCATCCCATTGCCTGCATCAATAACAACTTTAAATGGTTTTACCTTGTCCGGGTTGATAAAACTCAGGATATGTTTTTTATATTCATTAACTATCCTTTTTTTAATCACTCTTCCTTTCCTTGCAGGTTCAGAAAAGTTATTAGCAAGAACCATCTTCTCAATATCTTTAATGCCTGTATCTCCTGAAATAGGGATTGCATTTTCCCGTGTAAACTTAAAGCCGTTATATCTGCCTGGATTATGCGACGCTGTAACCATAATTGACCCTGGTACTTTCAAAAAATAACAAGCAAAATAATTTCTGGGTGTTGAACATAACCCTTCCACCTCGATTACATCCGCCCCTTGGTCAGTTATCCCTCTAACAACCGCTTTTTTTAATGAGTTAGAACTTTCCCTCATATCTTGCGAGACACAGACTTTTGGAATTTTAAGAAATGTAACAAATGATCTTCCAATTTTATAGGCTATATCTTCATCAAGCTCGCTTGGGTATACCCCTCTAACATCATAAGCTTTAAAAATTGACATACAATAGAACTGATGGAGAGATTATTTAAAAGTTTCGAATCCCGGCATTGTCAACTTAAGTGAGGTATGGCTTGTCGGATTTATAAAGTATATTTAAACAATGTCGCTCCAACACATAAAAGTTGACAGTACCCGAATCCCGGGTTAAGTAAACTTATCTGAATTTTTTTATGCAATATTTTAATAGAATTACACATTACATAATTGCACTTATTCTTCTAAATTCTGCATTTAATAATGTATAAAAATAGCCTTAACTAATCACTCTCCAAAACATTAACACCTTTCCACATTTTTCTGGCTTTATCCAGCCTTTCCATGCTACCTATGTCAAACCACTGTCCCGAGAATGGGAATCCTCTTAATCTTCCTTCTTTTGCCAGTTTAGGGAAAACATCCTTTTCAAGCATACAATATTTATTTTTTGGGATCATCTCTATAACTTCAGGCTCTAATATATAAAAACCTGAATTAATCAGGTTT
This sequence comes from Nanobdellota archaeon, assembly GCA_043818675.1. GTDB lineage: Archaea > Nanobdellota > Nanobdellia > Woesearchaeales > DATDXC01 > JBDRFR01. The sequence goes on along the minus strand of JBDRFR010000096.1, from coordinate 5,706 downwards.
GACTTTGCATCTTTTTGGTTTGGCTTTTCCACAAACTCAATTATTCTTGAGCCATCCAGCCGCGCAACACCATACAATGCCGGATTCTGGACAGTTGTTAACGCAATAGTTGCAAGCGCTTTTTTTCTTTTATGCAGCCTGTACATTCTGGGAATATTGATGCATTTAAGCTCATCACCGTTTGAAACAATAAAACTATCATCAAGCATTTTTTCTGCTAGTTTAATTGGCCCCGCTGTCCCAAGCGGCTTATCCTCTGTGACATATTCAATGTTAACTCCAAACCTTCCGCCGTCTTCAAAATATTCCTTTATCTTGTCAGACATATGTCCTACTGATAAAACAACCTCCCTGATGCCGTATTTTTTAAATAAATCAAACAGCCATTCAGTAATTGTTTTTCCGCCAATCTTAACTAACGCCTTTGGCATATTATCTGTAAGTGGGCTTAGCCTTGTGCCTTTTCCTCCTACAAGCACAAATGCTTTAGTTGGAATGCTTATACCTAGAGCATCCCCCAGAATTTTTTCAATCTTACTGCTCCTGTTTTCTTCTCCTGCGCCAGTTTTCCTTTTATCAATTTGTTTGATCAATCCCTGGTCAAGCGTTATTGTAATTCTTTCTTTCATTTTATATAATTTATTACAACTTGGGTCAAATACCCCGATGCTTGCATCGTTATTATTTTCCAAGTTGTAATGACCAAAAATCCGTCTTAGGATTTTTGATTTATTTAAATAATCCTTCAGATTATACTCTCTCCCCTAATCATTTATAAATCATATATTTAAATCTTTCGTTTTTAATATGACAAAGTATGATAACTAATAGAAATCTTTATATATGCGTTGAAAACTAATTTATCCTAAGGTGTCTAAATGGAAAAAAATCTAGCTTTAGAATTCGTAAGGATTACAGAAGCTGCTGCTATCTCTGCTTCAAAACATCTTGGTAAAGGTGATAAAATTAAATGCGATCAGGCAGCAGTGGACGCAATGCGAAATCGTTTTAATTACGTTGATTTCAAAGGTAGGGTTGTTATCGGCGAAGGCGAAAAAGATAAAGCTCCCATGCTTTTTGTTGGCGAAAAGCTAGGCACAGGCACAGGCCCGGAGATGGATATAGCAATTGACCCTTTAGAATGCACATCAAATCTTGCCAAAGGCAAGCCCAACTCTATTTCGGTTCTGGCTGCTGGTCCAAAAGATTCGTTACTAAATGCTCCTGGAAGTTACATGGATCAAATAGCTGTAGGTCCGCAAGCAAAAGGTGTAATTGATATTACATTAGGGGTAAAAGAAAACCTTGCAAATATCGCAAAAGCTCTTGGAAAAAATGTAAAAGATTTAACAGTCTGTTTACTGGAACGGTCCAGGCATGACAATTTGATCAAAGAGCTTAGGTCTGTTGGTTCACGTGTTAGATTAATTGAGCATGGTACAATTTCTGCAGGTATTGCGCCTGCCTTACATAATTCAGGTATTGATGTTATGATGGGCATTGGCGGCGCACCTGAAGGCGTGATTACTGCTGCAGCTCTTCAATGTGTAGGTGGAGATATACAGGGTATATTAAAACCTCACAATGACATCTTTATTAATCAGGCAAAAGAACGTGGTATTGATTTGGAAAAGGTGTACAAGATTGACGATCTTGCAAAAGGCGAGAACTTAGTATTCGCAGCAACTGGTATCAGTGATGGGCCGTTACTAAAGGGGGTTGTTTTTACTAAGTATGGTTTTTTAACTCATTCAATTGTCATGCGCGCTAAATCAGGGACTATTAGGTATATTGAGACTCATCATCATGAAAGCAAAAAAAGGTGATTTGATATGAAACCCATAGCAGGGAAAGTTTTGTTTAACGCACTAAAAGATAAAGGATGTATTATTCTTGCATGTAATCCGCGTATTACAATAGGCGTTGCTAAAGGTATTTTTCGGGCAGCAAAAGACCTAGACGCACCCGTTATGATGGAACTTGCAAGAACAGAATGCAATCAAAATATTGGGTATACTGGTTTAACTCCATCGACTTTATCGCAAAATTTGATTAAGGCCAATAAAGAGGTGGGCCATGACATCTGGGTTTTACATGCTGACCACATCCAAATACGGACAGGTGAGCCCGACGAGCTGGTAGAGATTAAAGAGCTTGTGAAAAACCAGATAGAATCAGGTTATACCAGTTTTGCAATTGACGCATCACACTTATTTAATTTTCACGGTAAGTCAATAAAAGAGGAACTGGCGCCTAATATTAGAGCAACTATTGAGATAGGCAACTACATGAAAAAGCATGCCTGCGAAAATTTTGGTTTGGAAGTGGAAGTTGGCGAAATAGGCAGAAAAGATGATGGCGGCATGATCCTGACAAAACCCGAAGAAGCTGTTGTGTATATTAACGAATTAAAGAAAGCGGGCCTGGACCCTGATATAATAGCGATTGCAAATGGCTCCACGCATGGTAATATTTACGATGCCGATGGTAAATTAATGATGCAGACATCGATTGATATTGAACAGACAAAGGCCGTTGCCAAAGCTTTGCGCGATGCAGGTCTTAGCGTAAGGATTGCCCAGCATGGAATTACCGGCACACCTCTCGAAATAATAAGGGACCAGTTTCCGCATGGCGATATTATCAAGGGCAACGTAGCAACGTTGTTCCAAAACATTGTGCTGGATTGTCTTAAAAAACATCATCCTGATTTGTATGATGAGATGTTTGACTGGGTTTTGGAGAATAAGCCTATTAACGGAAAAAAACCAGATGAAATTTTTGGCAAGAATGGTAAGTACGCATTAAAAGTCTTCTTTGATAAAATTTATGCTATGTCAGAGGAATGTAGCAAAGATGTTGAAGAACAGGTCTACAAAGCAGCCTGCGACCATATTAAAGCTTTCAAGTCAGTTGGTTGCGCATCTGCAGTAAGACAAAAATTAACTGGAGGATGAAAAAATGGGGGACAAAATTCGAGTAGGCATTGTTGGGTATGGGACAATTGGAAAACGAATAGCAGACGCTGTTAGATTGCAGGACGACATGGAACTAACAGGTGTCACTGCGCGAAGTTATAATTATAGGATGATTGCAGGCCAAATAAAAAAAATTCCGATGTATAGGCTGCCTGATTCCGAAGATCTTAACGGCCTGAAAATAACTGGTGATTTTGATGATTTGATTAAAGATTCTGACATCCTTATAGATTGTACTAGCAAAAAGGGGGGTGCAGAAAATAAAGATAAATATTATATCCCAAACAAGATTAAGGCAATATATCAAGGTGGTGAAAAACCAGGCGTTGCTGATGTAAGTTTTACAGCTCAGTGTAATTACGACAAAGCGATCGGAAAAAACCATATTAGGGTTGTAAGCTGCAACACAACAGGGCTATGCAGAACTCTAAATGCAGTAAAACAAAAATATGGTATTGATGCAGTGCATGCAACAATGATTCGAAGAGGCGCTGATCCCTGGGATATCAGGCACGGCCCAATTAATGCAATTGTACCAGTCCTTGAACTGCCTTCACACCACGGGCCGGATGTGCAGACTGTTATGCCGGATATGCCTATCTTCACTACTGCAATATCTGTGTCGAGCACACTTATGCATCTGCATACCGTAACGGTTGACTGCCAGGAAACTCCTGATGTAAATGAAGTGCTTAAGTTATTTGAAAATACAACCAGGGTTAGGGTTGTTGATAATGCATCTATGGTTAGATCCACTGCAGAGATCATGGAATTTGCAAAAGATTTGGGTAGAGACAGGTCTGACATGCCTGAAATTGTTATCTGGAAAGAAGCGGTTGGAACAACCGGGAATAAACTATTGTATATCCAGGCAATACATCAGGAATCTGATGTGGTTTGTGAAAATATTGATGCAATTAGGGCAGCGATGGGTTTTTCAGATGGGCTGGAATCAATAAAAAAAACAAACAAAGCGCTAAAAATTGATTACATCTAATTTTTTTTAATTCTTGAAATGATGTGATAAATAACTATCCATCTCTATGGCTAGATTAATTCAGCTCTAAGATCGTAAGAGGATACATTATGAATTTTAGCTTTAACAACATCACCCATCCTAAATTCTCCCTGCAAAATTACTGGCTTGTAATACGAATTTCTACCGATACTTGTACCTAATTTGCCTATTTCATTGATCAAAATATCCCCTTCCCAGCCTAACCATCTCTCATTGTTCATTCTTGCGATATTAAGAAACACATCGGTTATAATTCTTGATCGTTCTTTTGTTATTCTGCCGTTTATTTGTCCGTCCATTTTGGAAGCTTCTGTGCCAGGCCTTGGCTGAAATCGTGATATATTCAGCACGTTAGGTTTAATTTCTTTAATCAGGTTCAGTGAATCATTAAATTGCTCTTCTGTTTCTGTCGGAAACCCCGTAATTATATCAGTGCTTATCGTGATGTTCGGAATTTCATCTCTGAATTTACTGATTATTTTTTTAAAGTCAGATACCTCGTAATTCCGTTTCATTAATTTCAAAATCTCATCATTTCCCGACTGTACAGGCACGTGCAGAAACTTGTATATCTTGCTGTGTTTAAACACATTAACCATGTCAGGCAGGATCTTTTGCAAGTGTTTAGGATTCATCATGCCTATCCTGATCTTATAATCTCCTTCAATTTTGACTATCTCATTTATTAGATAAGGAAGCTTACTGGTTTCACTGTTTTCGAGCATATACGCTGCATTATCCTGTGATGTAATCCACAGTTCTTTGCATCCGTTGGCAATGCATCTTACTGCCTCATTCTTAATATCTTGGATCGCATAACTCATTAGCTTCCCTTTAACATACCTGACAGAACAATAGCTGCAATAATTGGCGCAGCCGTTAAGTATTGGTATAACTCCGACGATATCAGATTTTCTTACCTTTGGCAGGTTAATTTTTTTATAGTTGTCGCTTCCAAGCGCGCCCACAATGTTGTCATTAATAACCTCTTCCACTACATCTACTATTGATTTTATATTATGCGTATTGATGAAGCTGCACTCTTCTTTTAAGCTTCTTATTTCTTTCAGGATTATCTTTGTTATGCATCCTGCAACTATCAACTTTTTCGATTCGTTTTCTTCAATTAGTTTCCTGATGATCCGGATAGCTGTCTCTTCACCTTTGACAGTACATATGTTTACTATAATTATCTCAGAATCTGCCGGTTGTGTTACAAAACAGAAGTCAGCCTCTTTTAACAGTCCCATCATTATTTCTGACTCGCTGATATTTGTTGAACAGCCGTGCGTTTGGAAGTAAATCTTTGTCATTTCAATTAAGATTGAAGAACACGTTATAAAATTATCTTTTATATTAAAGAAATAAGCATTTTTGTTCTATATCCTTCTATCGGATTATTCACTGAACATCATAGATTGTAATCTTTTGTGTTATAATAAATTAAAGGGCATAAATTTATGAGCAATATGTTAACATTTTTTTACGAACCGACAACTATTGTTCAAATGATTTTGTCCGTGAATATAATTCAGTTTGTTAGACCTGTTGAAGTGGCAATGGAATATTTCTATTTTAATTCCGGTCAAGAATTCTGCGTGGTCTGAAAGACCCGCAGATGAATTGGCCTAGAAAAATCGAAAGATTTTTCTCAAACAGAAACCAATAGAATTCTTAGCTCTATGCTCTTAAGAAAAGCAAGAAGCAGAC
>JBDRFR010000095.1:0-10296 GCA_043818675.1 Nanobdellota archaeon | reverse complement strand
GTCTGCTTCTTGCTTTTCTTAAGAGCATAGAGCTAAGAATTCTATTGGTTTCTGTTTGAGAAAAATCTTTCGATTTTTCTAGGCCAATTCATCTGCGGGTCTTTCAGACCACGCAGAATTCTTGACCGGAATTAAAATAGATGTATCTTCACTAAAGTAGAGTATCTCCAGCGTTTAATCCGGTAAAAACACAATTATATTCAAGCAATAATTATTTATAAAAGCTGCTTTAACAAAAAGATAAAATGATCATAGGCAAAGACTATCAGAGATACAAAAAAATATTATTTCTGGAAGGCGGACTCTCGTTTGCAGGCTTCACTTTACTAAATGGGATTTTTTTAATAGGTTTTGCACTGGCCTTAGGAGCTAATGAGTTTCAGCTGGGAATACTACTTGCAATACCGCTTTTTGCAAATTTACTGCAGATAGTGTCTGCCTTTATCCTAGAAAAAACAGGGACTAAAAAATGGACCACAATTATATCACTTTCACTCGGAAGAGGTTTATGGTTAGTTGTCGTATTAATTGCTTTTATGTTAATCGATAGTGCAGATAATGTTTATCTATTCGGAGTGATACTCCTATTCTCGAGTTTATTCTCCGCTATTGGAAATTTGGCATTGCTCAGCTGGATTAAGGACCTGGTCCCTGTGGCCAGGCTTGGAAGGTTTCTTGGTAAAAGAAACATGTACGCAAGTTTAGGAGGTGCAATTGTATATTTGGCAGGAGCTGGTTTGATTGATAAATACAAAAGTTTGGAAAGTTATGGCTTCATATTTCTTTTTGCATTGATGCTTGGATTGATTGCTACATTTTTATTTAAAGGAATACCGGAAAAGAAAAAAAGGATTAAAGCTATTAGCGTTGGAAAGTTCTCTAAAAGGTTATGCTTATGTTTTAAGGATGCCAAATTCAAACCGCTACTTTATTTTGGTATTTTGTGGGGGTTTTCAGTAAACATAGCTGCTCCCTTCATTTTGGTTTACTTGATAAACGATCTGAAAATGAGCTTTTTCTATGTAACAATATTTCTGCTTGTCGACACAGTTTTCAGAATATACGGCCTTAATCTCTGGAGACATATTGCAGATACGTTTGGAGCAAGACCCACGCTGATCATATCAGCTACGGCAACAACGCTGACCCCTTTGGCTTTTTTGTTCATCAATAAGACGGATTTTCTGAGCTACACTATAATAGCATTCATTTTTATAGTTGGTGCTGTAAGCTATGCAGGTGTAGATATTAGCATTGCCCAGGTGCTATTTAAGACCTCACCCAGAAAATATGATGCTTATTATCTGTCGGCATTTTCATCCCTAATAGGTTTGTCTTCAGCATTAGGCCCGATTATTGGCGGATATATTGCTGTTCTGATAAGAAATAGCACTATACCTTTGCATAACGGATTAAGGCCGCTGCAATATGTATTCCTTATTTCTTTTTTATTAAGGGTTATCTGCGTGCAATTGATATCAAAGATACACGAGGATAAAGCTCGTGAGGTTAACGATATAATTGAAAGAATGAGATCATTGAAATTGGCATCGTTTTTCATTAATTATTATTCTATTGCAGATTATACGTCAAAGATTGTATTGATGCCTCAAAAACAATTGTTTATACTTCAAAGAAAAACAATGATAAGACTTACAAAAGATGTTGAAAAAACTAAGAGCCTGCTATTATCAATCAAACAATCTTTAGACAGTTTTAAGACAAACAAGCTTGCATACTATAAGACCAGGTTCAAAAAACTTGACAAGAACCTTAATCAACACGTCTTGTGTTTGGAATATATTAAGCCTACAACGTATTATAATGCCCCAAATAAAATTTTGACAGATATTAAGATATTAGAGAGAAAGATGGAAGAAAAGTCCAGGCAAAACATGATAGAACATGTCCAGAAATTGAAAAAGAGTGTAGAAAGATCACATATAAAATTGGTTAAGCTGGTTGAGAAAAAAGTTAAGATCTAGATAAAAGGATATCGATAATTAATAGAAAAAAATGATGATGAAAAATAGGATCATTATGAGTTAATATGACAAATGTTTATGAATTGACAAATCAACAATCTTTTTAAATAGGATTGTGTTCTTTAAATAAAAAAAGAGTTCTGTGATTAGTATGTGATGATTTGAAAATGGTTAAAGAAGAACTTGAAAAAAGATTAAAGGGTATTTTTAGATTTTTAAGTAAATATAGTATGGGTTTAATAGATGACAAAAAACCGCCTTTACCCCATGTTTATTTTTCGGATACAGACATTGTTGATAAGCTAACTGATATGTTTGATTCAGATATTTTGGCAGCTATAGCTAAAGGTGAGGTTGGCATTGCTTCCCTGGAAGTATTTGAAAAAGATAAATTTTTGGATTTCTTTGCAGATTTGCAGCAAATTCACCTTGACCACGATCTTACTAAGGTCCAAACAGTATTTGAAGAATTTAGACCGGACCTTGTTTTAGATATTTGCAGCGGGGATGGAGAAGCAACAAGTACGACTTACAAATTAATAACCCAAATAAATCAACATCCATTTAGATTATATGCAATGGAGCAGGATGTTCAAGCACAGATGAAAGCTATGTTAAGATCAACTGATAATATTGAATACGTCTTAGGCAGACTAACAAGCGATGGAGAGATTATAAGTATTCCTGAAGATCTCACGCAATTCACTTATAAAAAACTTCAAGAAGGATTTATGGAAGCTAAAGGAAGAAAAACGGTAGTAGCTTTAAACGCATGTGGTTTTCTATCAGACCATGTAGCTAAATATGCAAGCAAAAATAATATAGATTCCTTTTGTATATCAAGATGCCATTACAACTGGCTTGAATATCGACCATGGTTCATACCTACCAATCCAGAAATCCCTATGACTGATCATCTGGTTTCAAAGTTATCTTCTGAACACCGAATTGAATTAGAATTAACTCAAGCTACCATGAGCATGGACTTTATAGATCCAGAAAATCCATTTGAAAGTTTATTAAGTGAGTTTTTTAAGATTGGGCCTACAGAAAGGGCAACTGATCCCAGGGTAGCGAACCTGTTATTATATGATCTAATAAAACAGGCTATTACAATAGATTTAGCACTCCAAATGAATAGTCATGATTATAATGTAGTTGTGGTTAGATGGGGAAAAGATTATGCTGCTTATGGATCAAAACATAATAAATGATAAAACCAGTTCCTTTTTTGAGCAATCACTAACTAATAGTAGAAAAAGTTGTACACTTTTATTTTAATACAAAAGCTAAGCCTGTGGATACTGCATACAATTTTTGATCAGACAGATTATTGATAAAAGTTCTAATTTTTCGTATAGATGTTTATTACGGAGGAACCACTATTAAACTCTGAACCAAAATAGGCATTTTCCAATAACGAACACAAAATATTTATATTATTAGGTTAAATATGAAGAAAAAGGAGGTTAAAATGAAAGATGACATGATGAAACATAAGGCTTGGGGAATGGTAGTTGTTGGATTAATTGTAATCCTGGCAAGGATTTACACTGCCTGGGACATTTGGGTTGTTATCGGAGGGATCCTTGTCGTGAAAGGATTGTTGCATTGCTGTAAACCGATGAGTTGCTGCGCAACAAAAACAAAAAAATAATTTTTTTTCTTTATTTAATTCTTAAAACCTAAATATTTATAAAGAAATCCACGTTTGTTATCAATAGAACAAATTGGAGGTTAAATAACCCGTTTAACAGGGGAAGCAACACAGAATGAAAAGAAGCTCAAGAAGATGGAAAAAAAAAGGTCAGATGAGATGGAAGTGGCAAAGAAAAAGGATGAAAAAAGAAAGACGTAAAAGGGCGAAAAGATAAATAATTCATGATTATAAAATTCCAAAAGATTTATAAAGAAATCATTGTTATCTTAATTCATTATCACCACCTATGTAAATACACAAAATTTCTTGTCATTTGACGGTATAATATCCGTCATTTTCTTTGACAGAATCATACTTGATATTAGTATCAGGTATGTGTAAATCCTTGTTGAAACTTTTAAGTTTCGGTCTAATAGATTAAACTTCAGGATCAGTATAGTAAAATTCCCGTTGATCCTGCGGGAGGTTGCTGCTATTAGAGTTCGACTAAGCCATGCAAGTCAGGTGACTTTATGTTGCCGGCAAATTGCTCAGTAACACGTCAATAATCTGCCCTTAGATTCAGGATAACCTTGGGAAACTGAGGCTAACACTGGATAGGGGATTATATCTGGAATGATTTATCCTTTAAAGACTACGTCTAAGGATGAGTTGGCGGCTGATTAGGTAGTTGGCGGTGTAATGGACCACCAAGCCAAAGATCGGTAGGGGCCTTGAGAGAGGGAGCCCCGAGAAGGGCACTGAGATACTGGCCCTAGCCCCACGGGGTGCAGCAGGCGCGAAACCTTTACACTGCACGAAAGTGTGATAAGGGAACTCTAAGTGCTTATGCTTTGCATAGGCTTTTGCCAAAATTAAAAATTTTGGCGAATAAGTGGTGGGAAAGACGGGTGCCAGCCGCCGCGGTAACACCTGCGCCACAAGTGGGAACCATTTTTATTGGGCCTAAAGCGTCCGTAGCCGATTTAGTAAATCTTCTGTGAAATTGTTGTCCTCAATACAACAACGTGCAGAAGAAACTGCTAAAATTGGAACCGGTAGGAGTCAGAAGTATTTCTGGGGGAGCGGTAAAATGTTATAATCCCAGACAGACTACCTGTGGCGAAAGCGTCTGACTAGAACGGATTCGACGGTGAGGGACGAAAGCTAGGGGAGCAATCCGGATTAGATACGAGAAATCATGTCTGATTTCTGAAGTTAGCTTGCAATTGTTCTATTAATACTACTTGCTAAATAACAAAAGAGATCGCTAAATGATGGTTTCCTCGCTAACTACCCGAGTAGTCCTAGCCATAAACGCTGCGAGCTAGGTGTTGCGTATTCTCCGAGAATACGCAGTGTCGTAGTGAAGACGTTAAGCTCGCCGCCTGGGAAGTATAGTCGCAAGACCGAAACTTAAAGGAATTGGCGGGGGAGCACTACAAGGGGTGCGGCGTGCGGTTTAATTTAATTCAACGCAGAAAACCTCACCAGAAGCGACGGCAGGATGAAAGTCAGTCTGAAGGGCTTACTTGACGAGCCGAGAGGTAGCGCATGGCCGCCGTCAGCTCATGCCGTAAGGTGTCCTGTTAAACTCAGGGAGTTTTCTAAAACGCCCGAGTGACAGAAAGTCAGGCAACGAGCGAGACCTGTGCTTACAATTGCTAACAACTAGTTTCTAGGATTGAGCACATTGTGAGAACTGCCCTCGAAAGGGGGAGGAAGGTGCAGGCCACGGTCGGTCTGTATGCTCCGAATCTTCTGGGCTACACGCGCGCAACAATGGTAAGAACAATGGGATGCGACTCCGAAAGGAAAAGCTAATCCTCGAAATCTTATCCAAGTTCAGATTGAGGGTTGCAACGCACCCTCATGACGTTGGAATCCCTAGTAATCGGACGTTAGCATCGTCCGGTGAATATGTCCCTGCTCCTTGCACACACCGCCCGTCAAACCACCTGAGTAGGGTTTAGATGAGGGCTTATTTTTAATAAGTTCGAATCTAAGCTTTGCGAGGAGGGTTAAGTCGTCACAAGGTAGCCGTAGGGGAACCTGCGGCTGGATCACCTCCTTTTTTTATTTATATTCGCAAATTGGGCCCGTAGTTCAGTAGAAGAACGTCGCCCTTGCAAGGCGGAGGTCTCGGGTTCAAATCTGAGTCCATCAAATGGACCAAGTGAATTTCCCGACGGGTCCATTATCCAAATCATGCTTACATTAAGATCATCAATAACAAAAGATATTGATGGTTAGGTAGATTAATAATGATACCATACACAGAGTTTCCTACGCTATTAGGTGGATGACTTTGCTCAACTGCTGATGAAGGGCGTGACAAGCAGCGCTATGCTCCGGCTAGGTGCATGTAGCCTTTGAACCGGAGATTCCTGAATCTGACTTCAGCTTAGAATCCGTAAGGATGGGTAACACAGGGAATTGAAACATCTTAGTACCTGTAGGAAAAAAAATCAATAGAGATTTTGTTAGTAAGGGCGACTGAAAACAAAACAAGGCAAACTGAATTCTTATCAGAGATGATAAGAAGATGTGGTGTATGATTGCCATTAAATCCTAACTTGGGAATATGAAATTCTTTGGAAAAAGATACCGTAGAGTGTGATAGTCACGTAATTGTAACTGGGAAGGAACTAGGCAATATCGAGAGTACCGTTCACTGGATACTGAACGGGAATACAGGAGGCATCAACTTCTAACCTTAAATACACGTTGAGTCAAATAGTAAACAAGTACAATGATGGAAAGTTGAAAAGAACCCTTAACAGGAAGTAAAAAGATCCTGAAACCTAATAGTAATAGTAAGATACTGCTCTTTGGAGTTGTATCGTTCGTTTTGAATAACGTGCTAGGGAGTATACTTAAGTGGCAAGGATAACTAAAAAAAAGGAATCCGAAGGGAAACCAATTACTTGCAGCTTGCGAGAAGTTTGGTATGAAAGTGCCATTAGTCACTTAGGTATGACCAGAAGCCAGGTGATCTAATCCTGGGTAAGGTGAAGCGGAGGTAAGACTTCGTGGAGGCCTGAAGAGGTTCTACGTGCAAGTGTTCTTCTAACCTGGGATTAGGGGTGAAAAGCCAATCGAACCTGGTGATAGCTGGTTCCTATCAAAATTGACCGTAGTCAAGTCTTAAATGAGGTTTCTGAGAAGGTAGAGATACGGATTTGAGATTTAGGCCTGGAAACGGGTCGGTTTCTTGTCCAACTCCGAACTGCTTAGAACTGTAGAATTTAAGAAACGGGGTGCCTTGGGGTAAGCTCGGTATCCGAGAGGGGAACAACCCAGACTATAGTTAAGGTCCCTAAATATCAACTAAGTGTTAAAGGGAGAAAGGTATCCATTGTCATAGACAGCGAGGAGGTTGGCTCAGAAGCAGCCACCCTTTAAAAAGTGCGTAACAGCTTACTTGTCAAGATGATGGGTCCTGAAAATGGACGGGGCTAAGTTGATTACCGATACTATAGAATACTTAAAAAAGTAGTTGGTAGGTAGGCTTTCTATTAGGGCAGAAGCATTTTCTAGAGAGAATGTGGACCTTATAGAAAAGAGAATCCTAGTGGTAGTAGGAACTTAGCAGAGTGAGAATCTCTGCCACCGAAAGGGCAAGGGTTCCTTGACAATATAGGTTAGTCAAGGGTTAGTTGTACCTAACTGTATCCATAATTTGGCTTACGGGAAAGGATAAAGGGTTAATATTCCCTTACTGCTTTGGTATGTGTGGTAACACAGGTTTTGTTTCTGACATCTTCGGATAGGCTAACATAGCGTTTCTACTATGCTAATTAGAACAAATCAAAGGAGTGTTGTAATAACGAGAACTTGATTAAATCTAAGAATGGTATTTTGTACAAAGTATTTAGCTTATACCTGGGATCCGTGAAAAAGAAACAAAAATATATCCAAAGTATGCATACCCAGAACCAGCACAGGTGCCCCTAGGTGAGAAGCCTAAGGTGAGAAGGTGTAATCTAATTTAGGGAATTCGGCAAATTGGCCCCGTACCTTCGGTATAAGGGGTCCCTGCGTTTGTAAACATATGTTTGCGATCGCAAGGCTCAGTCACAAAGAGGGTCCGACTGTTTAACAAAAACTTAACTGAGTGCTAAGCTGCAAAGCCTTGTATACTCAGTGACATCTGCCCAGTGCCTGTACTTTAAACTTCTATTCAAGGGAGCTAAGAGCAGGTAAACGGCGGGGGTAACTATAACTCTCTTAAGGTAACGTAATACCTTGTCGTTTGATTGACGACTTGCATGAATGGTGTAACGAGATCTCTCCTGTCCCCAATTAGAATCCTCCGAACACTCCATACTGGTGCAAAGGCCAGTGATCTCCAGTGGGAAGCGAAGACCCCGTGAAACTTTACTACAGCTTATTGTTGCGATGTGGGTTTTGATGTGTAGTGTAGGTGGAAGTCGCTAAAGCTTAGCCGCTAGGTTAAGTGTAGACAACAATGAAACACCACTCTTCAAAACCTACGTTGCTTACTTCGCAAGAAGGACAGCGGTAGGTGGGTAGTTTGGCTGGGGTGGCACCCTGTTGAAACAATATCAACAGGACCCTAAGGTTGGCTCATGCGGGTCAGAAATCCGCAGTTGAGTGCAAGAGCAAAAGCCAGCCTGACTGTATCCTTAACAAGATGGGATGCAGGCATGAAAATGTGGTCTAGCGAACCTCTATGTCCTCCTTGATTGGGGCTAGAGATGAACGAAAAGTTACTCCGGGGATAACAGAGTTGTCGCGCCCGAGAGTTCATATCGACGGCGCGGCTTGCTACATCGATGTCGGCTCTACCTATCCTGGAAGTGCAGAAGTAGCGAAGAACAAGGTTCTTTAACCTTCAGTTCTTCGAACTGTAGGCTTCCAAGGGTGCGGGTGTTCACCGATTAAAAGGTATCGTGAGCTGGGTTCAGAACGCTGTGAGGCAGTTTGTTTGATATCTACTGGAGATGTTCGATGTCTGAAAGGAATAGTCTTTTAGTACGAGAGGAACGAAGACTAGAGGCCTCTGGTCTACCTGTTATCTGACAAGGTAAGCAGGGCAGCTACGCCTTCCGAGGATAAGTGCTGAAAGCATCTAAGCACGAAGCCTGCCTTGAAAAGAGACATCATAGAACTCTCGCAAAACACGAGTTTAATGGGACAGGGGTGTAAGTACGAAGCTTCGGCGACGTATTCAGCTCGCTGTTTCCAACAGTTCAATCTTTTTTAGTCTATGCACGGTCCATTATTTTTTTCTTTTTTATTTAATTCAGAGATAGCTCTAGAATTTTATTATTTAATTAGTTATGAATCTATCAAAATTAGAATAGGAATGTCATTATTATTTTTATGCAATTAAACTTTTATTTAATATAAAAACATTTTAATACTATTGCTTTACTCTTAAATTGGACTATCGCTCCCGTGGTGTAGTCCGGCCAATCATTCGGCCTTTTCGAGTTGGCAATTGCAATTCCCAACAGTTTTGCGATTCCATCAAAAACAGGCCGAGACCTGGGTTCAAAACAGCTTTTTTGCTTACGCAAAAAACCTGGGAAAATGCGGTGGACTTCCCTTCGGTCGTTCACCTAGGATTTTGCTGTGCAAAATCAGAAAAGCTGATGAAAGTCCCGGCGGGAGCATATATTCTTAACAAATAAGAATAATTTTAATAGGAGCAAAGCTTTATAAATTAAGATACAACTCTGGAATACACTTAAATTTATTATTAAAACAAGGGAGGTTAATGTAGCAACAATTCGTTGCGAAGAATTAAGGATGAAAAGAAGCTCTAGGAGATGGAAGAAGAAGAGACAGATGAGATGGAAGTGGCAGCGTAAGAGAATGAAGAAAGAAAAGAAAAGAAGAACAAAACAAAGATAGTTTTATCTTATTATAAATTAGGGAAATTGAAAATTTTCTTAGGTTTAGAAAACTTTGTTTTCCAAAAGATTTATATAAACATTTAGAACAACTAAATCGGGTGATAACATGACAATTGTTGGATTTAATTTTACAAAAATTGAAGCTGAAAAAAAGGAGTTGATAAAAGGTAAGATAAATATTAACAATAATGTTGCTATAACTCAAGTAGAGGAAAAAAAGATTTCTCTTGGAAATGAAAAGCAGAAAGTCATAAGATTCACTTTTGAATTTGCAGCAAACTATGAGCCCAATGTTGGAGCCATAAACCTTATTGGTGATGTTTTATACCTAGAAGCTACAAATAAAGTTAAGGAAATTCTTGATGGATGGAAGAAAGATAAGAAACTGCCCAAGGAAATCATGACAAGCATTCTAAATAATATACTGACTAAATGCAATATACAGGCTTTGATTTTAAGCGAGCAGATAAGCTTGCCACCACCAATACAATTGCCTAAACTACAGCCAGCGCAGGCAGCAGAGAAAAAGGACTGATTCTTTTTTATTTTAAATTTTTAACAATAGCGTTGAAAATGTAGATAGCATCAATTTGTGAGCATATTTAATCAAAACATTAAGCGGACAAGGGGGATGTCCCACAAACTTTTACAAAGTTTGACCAAAGGTTGCATGACCTAAAGTCATGCGTCGCGGTTATCATGCAAAACATTAAGACCGCGACATGGGGCTTTATGCCCCATCTTGCCTGTCAACCGGGCGTAACCAGTTGCGGGGAATGTCCGCAAT
>JBDRFR010000094.1:0-2091 GCA_043818675.1 Nanobdellota archaeon | reverse complement strand
CATTGAAAGGATAAAAAGCAGTTGCGCTTGTGAATGTTCCCGTTGCGCCACAGCTTGATGTAAAGGTAATTGTCTCAACTTTAGTTAAATCATCTGCAAGTGTAACAGTAATTGGCCCTCTTGAAGTCATATTGCTGTTATTTGCATTTGCATTAGAAAAGGTTATTGTCGGCCTTCCTGTATCAAGAGTAAAGGTAATATTTCCGGTATCAAATGAATTGCCAGCTACATCTGTACAATTAACACTCCAATTATGCGCACCCTGGCTGCCTAT
The DNA here is from genome assembly GCA_043818675.1 of Nanobdellota archaeon. Taxonomy (GTDB): domain Archaea; phylum Nanobdellota; class Nanobdellia; order Woesearchaeales; family DATDXC01; genus JBDRFR01. Next base: position 1,817 of record JBDRFR010000094.1, on the reverse strand, counting down.
TGCAGTTGTTGTGTTTGATATTGTATCTGCGCTAGTTACTGTATATGTCGCATTAATTATACTATCAAGGATAAAACTGCATTCAAAAACTGAACCTGAAATGTCCGTTGGAGTAACAGTAAAAGTAGGGGTTGTGTCACTATCATTTGACCTGTTTGCTGGAGCTCCAATTGATATATTTGGCGCAGTTACATCATTAACCTGTACAACTAGTGTCTCACTTGTATTTGAATTACCAAGGGTATCATTATAAACCACTCTAAAAGATACATTCTTGCCTTCAAACTCATTATGTCCACTTGGAATTGCATATGAAGCATTTCCCCACACACCATCTGCTGCAGAATAAGCTCCGCCACCTGCAGTAACTATTTTCTGGGTATCAACTACCTGCCACCCGCCTGATCCACTATTTTTCGAAGTATTCCAAAACTGGAATGAAATATTAAGTGGCTGGGTCAAATTATCTGTCAAGTTTGTTATCAAATATATTGTTCTACCTTGAGCTATCGAGCCGGTACCATTTCTCACATCCGCTACATTATTACCATTAAATTTAGAGGTATTTGTTATATTAATCTGATTCAACGCAGGAGGTATTGCATCAACGGTAAATAAGAATGAAGTAATATTTACCTGCCCTGCTCTGTCAGACACTGAAATTGTAATATTTTTACTTCCGTTCGTCAAGGCTGGTGTACTTAAAGTAAGTGTGCAGGTGCTTTCACGTATGGAATCTCCACCAACACCATCACATGTGAAGCCAGAATTACTTATATTGAACTTTTTTATGACGCTATCAGTACCACTAATAGCATGGTATAATGTAACATTCAAGGTAGCATTATCTCCATTAGTTGTAAGATTTACACCAGTACCATTAGCTTCGTAAATAACAAAAGTTATTGTTGGAGTTGCACTTGTTGTGTTATATCCTGAAAAGAAACTGGCAGTCTGATTAATTTTTGGGGGTATGGTATCAATTGCCAAAGTTCTGTTCGTAGTAAAAAAAGTAAGGTTTGTCGGTCCACTACTGGCATTTCTACATGCAATACTCCATGCCATAACGCCTATATCTTGTGAAAAGGTATAATTAACCCAGCTCATTGATGAATTGGATATGTTTGCTGAGCCATTAAGTACTGTTGCTTCGAATGATCCATTAAATTCTCCCATCGATGCCCATGCACCGGTAACATTGGTCCATAGAGAACAATTACTTTCTTCATCGCCAGCAGCATCCCAAGTAACATTGAATGTGAAATTTATATTGCGGGTGGTATTTATAGCTCCATTTGAGGGTATACTGTTTGTGCTATCAAAACCCACAGAGAACACAAAAAAAGCCATCAACAGCACAAAAGAAATTATAGAAACTATAAATTTAATATTAGCCTTTCCCTTTTTTTCCATTCTAAAACCACCCTCTTTTAAGTTTAAAATATAAACTAAAAATAATTCCAAAACTACCCTCTAATCTATATCTAAAAATACTTTTTAGTTAGGTTAGCCTATAACATATATTTAAATGTTTCGCTTGAAATTTATCCCATTTTTTCACCACCATTTAGAGGTTGCTTAAAAATTTAAGAATCAAATCTTCTAAAACAAATAGATTTTTATTATTTGAAAACTTTTTATTCTAAATGGATATTAAAAATATAAAAAAGAAAACTTTAATTGCAAAAAATGCAGAGCTATGCAGTAATATTTTTTCAAAGAGCTTTGGATTGATGTTCTCGAGAAGACCCAAAGCATTGATTTTTATTTTCAAAAAAGAAAAAATAATATCATTGCATATGTTCTTTGTTTTTTAT
>JBDRFR010000093.1:0-2320 GCA_043818675.1 Nanobdellota archaeon | reverse complement strand
AGGAAATAGGAGTTATGCAGGGGCTATAGCAACAGAGAGGATGTTAAGCTTCGTTCAAACTTGCCAATTACAGAATAAAGATTTCTTTTATGAAGGAAAGAATTATCTTAATGAGTTATTTCATTTGCGTAACTAGATACTAAAAAAACCTGTTCAAGAACTTGGCAAAGTCGGTTACGTATATCTGCAGACGTTCAATAAAACTGATTTTGTTAAGCTGGATGGAAAAACTGTCTGATGTTTCGTACTCATTATCGTTTGAGTCATAATACTTAACCAAGATTTCCATTGTATTTTTGCCGGTGCCTAGATCTTTACCTTTTAAGTTTATAATAAACTTCTTATTGTTTGTTAGCTCGCTTAATGTCCAGGTTTTTGTAAAACCGCTTTCTTTTAATTCAACAATGATGTTTTTTGCAATTGATACAGAGTTTTTGTTTAAAATAAAGGAAACAATATATTCTTCTTTAAAAGACACAAATTCCGGATATTCCAATTCGCTTAGTGTGATGCTTGGCGTGTCCTTTACGTTCACTTTTAAAAATTGGTTTTGCAGAACGTCGGCATTTTTTACTTCAATAAGCAATTCCTGTTCGCCTGCTTTTTCAGGGGCAAAGTTAAATTCTGATTGTTTCTCTTCGCCAATACCCAAAGCCATTTTTTCACAGTCATTTTTCAGGCAGATATTAACACCGCTAAGCAAAGTGGTCCCTGTGTTTTTTATAGCGCAAGCTATAATAGCTGTCTCGTATTCGTATAAACTTGGCTTGTTTATCGAACAGTCCAGGTCTACGTTTTTAGACAGTTCTTTTTCCTCTTTTTGGTCTTTTAAACTTAAAATGGATTCAATCTCTTTTAAATTATACAAAAAGTCAGATCGTGAAGAAGTAAAATAGGCGCTGTCGGTGATATTTTCCAATGAGTAAACGGTTAAGGGAAAAGTGTAAATAAAATTTTTCTGCAGAAGATCGCTAATTTTAACAGTCCAATATACCTTTTTTTCTTCGTATGGCCCTAAAATCAGCTGTTTTCGTTCGTTGTCAATGATCTCAACCTCTGAGGGTTTTGATAAGTATAGTTCGTTTGCAACATAATAATTTTTTAGGTTTTTGACTGTAGCTTCTATTAGGTTGTATGAACCAAACATCACTGCGCTTTTGACCGAGTTAAGATCTAAACTTATTTTTGCAGGGAGTGATCCAGAGTGGTCTATTAGTCCAACGTCAAAGTCCAGGACGTTTGTCTCGATCTCAATGCCATGTCCTGACCATTGATATTTAGTGGAAGCGTCGTCAGCGTCCAGGCTTTCTTTAAGCTTAATGTGGGTCGGGTCAATATAGCCTAACTGGCCGTAAGTCACATCAAAGGGCACCCAGCCAAAACCGGGAAAATACACTTCTGCCCAGCCATGCGGGCCCCATTCCTGTGAAAACTTCTTAGAGTTTGTGTATGCAATACCGGATACAAACCTGGCAGGTATTCCAAGCACACGGTTTAATGCGATAAACAAGTTTGTAAGCTCATCACAAACACCTTGCCTTGTTTTTAATACCCAGGAAGACTTTTGGGCTACATTGGCTGTTAATGAGCTAAGATCGTATTCGACATTGCTTTTAACCCATGTTCCAAGGTTAAATACCACTTTATATAAATCATCTTGCCCTGTGGCAAGTTCGTTTGCCAAGATAAAAATGTCAGGATCGTCAGAATCGATAGTTGTAGAAGGTTTGGTATACACCTTTAGATTTTCTGGGACTTTTATTGGAAATGCGACTTTTCTTGTGACTTTAATATTGTCGTTTAATATCCTAATTTTTGAGTCCAAACGAAATTTTAAGTTGTCAACTGTTGGATTTTCCCATGTAAATTGTATTGTCTCGCTGTCCTTTTCTGAGCCAGGGGACGTAGTCAAAGTGATAACTTTCTGTTGCAACGTGTCCTTTGGAAAAAAGCTGAGGTTAACCTTAATATAACTAACTTTACTGTTTGCAGTATCTCTTAAGATGTCTATCTCAGAGTCAAGTGCGAAATTGACAGTGACTTCTTCACTGTCATAATTCCATGAATCTGCAAATATTGACGGTATGAGCAATAAAAATAAGATTAATAGTGTGAGTTTATTCATAATGACATACTGTGAATATTAGTTTATAAGGTTTTTGTTTAAGAGGCACCCCACGGGTGCGTGTACTAATTTAAGGTTAAGTTACTGCTATCTCATTTATCAACGGGTTATTTTTAATCCCATAATGCGCATCCATTTGTTTGTTGATATATTCTGCCCTTAGATGAACCATATAATTTGCATTTTCCTCATTCC